>JAHEAA010000010.1:21666-72742 GCA_019721035.1 Candidatus Sysuiplasma acidicola | reverse complement strand
CGATGTCACACAGGAGAACGCCGTCCATCTGGCGCAGGTGTACTGGCGGCGGTTCGGTATAGAGTCTGAGTACAGAACGGAGAAGCATGCGTTCACAGGAAAGACAACATCGGGCAATCATTCCATAATGCTCTTCTTCCTTCTCCTTGCCGTCATACTCCGCAACCTGTGGCTTCTCTGGCAGTGGCTCATTGCAATGAGAAACGGATGGAAGAGGGCTGCCAGCATACCGGCCGCAGACTTCTGCGACATGTTCTGGCACGGGGCACTCTTCCAGATGCTCTACACGTAAAGCGGGGGCATTCCATCCAGGTGTAAAATGAAACTGTTCATGACAGTCCTGTGAAACAGATATGCCGCATCGCAATGCTCAACTACGCAGCGAAGCTGCCGGACATGCAGGCAATTGGTCATTTTTCTTTACACATCAAAACAGGAACAAAGTTGAGAAATGTCAATGTCACGCTCATGTACTGATACATGAAAACTGGGTGCTCAATCCTGCTGGTTCCATCGAGCACATAACGGCACTGTACAATTCACACTGGAAGGATGCCGGGTACAGGACATGGGCATCCACTGGATACATGCTCACGTTCCTTTTCAACCAGGGCCGTTACGAGGAGGTCGGCGCCTACTTCAGGAACATCGAGATGCTCAGGTATGAGGCAGACCCGGCATCATACCTCAAGGACTATCATCTGCACTCCAGGAAGGAGGGCAATCACGGTTACTGGAAGGAACACCTCGCTCTCCAGAAAAGGCTGCGTGTCAGGGGCATTGAGTCTGTGGACAGGTACCTGACGCGCAATCTCTGCACAATACTCGCTGTTGCACTCAACAGATTGCAGCACGGTGTCAGGGCGCACCTTGCTTCTGTTGCCTATCTGAAGTAGCAGTTCAGGTGTGGCACCCCCACACCCGAATATGGGGATGATGAGAACGCATATTTACCGGATGGAGGCAGAGGCAATGTAAAAGTTTGTTTCTAATGGAGAACAGCCGTCGTTAGAAAGACCCTTATTATACTCATTCCGCGTCGTTCGACACGATTAAATATCCACTTCAGGGTATCGGGGGTGTAAACTGGGGTACCGGGATGCCTGCGAGAAAATTCATAACCGAACTGAAGGGTAAAACTGTAATGACCGAGGACGGTCAGATACTCGGCCTTATAGATAATTTCATCATCGAGACAGCTACTGGCAGTATAGAGAACGTCCTTGTCATACCTGCCGAGGAAATCGAACCGCGTCTTTTCAGAACAGACGATCAGGGAAGACTTGTCCTGCCGTTCAGCGAGATGAGGGCAGTCAAGGACGTGGTCGTCATGAACATGAAATAAGGCTCATTTTGCGTATGCGGAAACGAGAGTCTGCTCTCCCCGGAAGCCGTTAATCTTTTTGAAATCGGAGAGAGGCAGCGAACTCCCCGACTCCGCCAGCGGATTGTTGAAATGAATGCTCTCATCGTCGATCCCTGTAACAACAATCCAGTGCGGCGCTTCGTCATCCCCGAGGGGCCCTGCATCTGACAGCAGCACAGGCAGACCGTCGGCTGAAAGTGTTTCAGAAATGTCACTGAGCTTGACTTCTTCCTTCCTGTTCTCGACAAGCCCCAGCGCGATTGCCCGCTCCATCCTCTCCCTGTAAAGCTCATGGAACGTCTTCATGCGATCTGCTCCAAGCCTTTTCTTTATCCTTTCAAGGAATTCGGGCCCTTCCACGTTTGTCGATATCTCGACACTGTATCCGCGTCTCAGCAACGGCAGTGAAAGTCCATAACGCCCAATTCCGAGGACTTCAACGCTTGTCGCCTCACGCCAGAGATCTATCTCCTCATCCCTGCTCATCCTGAAGGTGCGATCAAAAAACGACAGAGCCATCACAAGGCACGCTGCACCACACGTGAAGTCAAGTGTCTGCCTGTAAAACGGAACGTCAAGTCTCATAACGGTCCTCTATACCAACATGTGATTTAACAGTACGTCAAGAAGAAGACCAATCGCATTCTGTCGCTATGCGCATCCTGCCTGCAATCACCTGTAATAGCCGTATCCTGCCTTTTCACCCTTGCGCACGAGCGATGTCTTTAGATCGTGCCCGAACTTCTCGTAATAGCGCATCGTTTCCTCATTTGTCGAGGGAAACACGGTTGTCAGCGCCTTTTCAAAGTCCTGCATCCTGACCTCGGTGGCATCCATTGACCCGCGCAGTGCATTGAATGCAGCTTCCCTGCACAGTGATTCGATGTCCGCACCCACGAAACCTTCCGTCCGTTCCGCAATATCCTCGATGTCCACGCCTTTCAGCGGCATTGCAGCCATGTGCACTTTCAGTATTTCCAGCCTGGAGTCCCGGTCAGGCACCGGTATGAGCATAATTTTGTCGAACCTGCCCGGTCTGAGCAGAGCCTTGTCTACAATATCCGGCCTGTTGGTGGCAGCCACTACAGTAACGGAACCCAAAGATTCGAGACCGTCAAGTGAAGTGAGTATCTGATCGACCACCCTCTCGCTGGCTCCCGAGTCATAATTCAACCCGCGCTGCGGTGCAATTGCATCAAGTTCGTCAAGGAATATGATGCTCGGCGATACCTGCTTGGCTTTCTTGAATATCTGCCTTATAGCCTTCTCGCTTTCGCCCACCCATTTGCTCATGACTTCCGGCCCTTTCACGGCAATGAAATTCGCCTTTGTTTCGTTTGCGATTGCCTTGGCAATGAGCGTCTTACCCGTTCCAGGCGGGCCGTAGAGCAATATGCCTCTCGGCGGATTGACACCCAGGCGCTTCAGTGAGTCGGGCGACTTGAGAGGAAGTTCGATTGCCTCCCAGAGTTCTTTCTTTATCTGTTCCAGACCGCCGACGTCCTTCCATGTTACATTTGGTATCTCGACCTGGACTTCCCTCATTGCGCTCGGCTCGACCTCCTTCAGCGCGTTGTAGAAATCAGCCTCGCATACTTTCATCTTCTCCAGTATATCGGCCGGAATCGGTTTGTCCAGATCTATTTCTGGTATGTAGCGTACCAGTGTCTTCATGGCGGCTTCCCTTGCAAGCGCCGCCAGATCTGCTCCGACAAAGCCATACGTCAGGTCAATGAATTTTTCGAGATTGAAACCCTCTTCCAGCGGCATCCTTCTGGTGTGAATGAGCATGATTTCCCTTCTGCCGTCGCGTGTAGGAACGCCAATCTCTATTTCACGATCAAATCTCCCCGGCCTCCTCAGCGCCGGATCTATGGCATCTTCCCTGTTCGTCGCCCCTATGACTATGACATGCCCCCTCTTGCTCAGTCCGTCCATGAGCGTGAGCAGCTGCGCTACAACCCTGCGCTCAACCTCTCCCTGCACTTCCTCTCTCTTCGGAGCTATCGAATCCAATTCATCTATGAAGATTATACTCGGTCCGCTTTTTTCCGCTTCCTCGAATTTCTCTCTGAGCTTCTCCTCGCTCTGGCCATAATACTTGCTCATGATCTCCGGACCCTGTATTGAGTAAAAGCTAGCTCCGGCCTCATTGGCAACGGCTTTTGCAATGAGCGTCTTACCTGTTCCCGGCGGGCCGTAGAGCAGTACGCCCTTTGGCGGATCTATTCCAAGCCGTTCAAAGAGTTCCGGGTGTTTGAGCGGAAGCTCGATCATCTCTCTAACCCGCTGCAGCTCGTTTTCGAGGCCGCCGACATCGTCGTAGGTGATCATCGGCGCGGCAACCTCGCTAATTTCGACAGCCTCATTCTTTACCATCAGTTCAGTAGTCTCGGCAACCGTGACCACTGCCGACGGCACCGTGGATATGACAACGAAAGGAAGAAAGTCCCCTATCAGTGCAATGTTTGGTATTATTATTTCGTCCCCTTTGACCAGAGGTCTGTTCATAAGGCCTTTTTTGAAAAGATCCTCAACTCCCTGGCCAAATTTGACTTTCTTCCCCTGCGGTATCTTCGGCGCGACAACCACCTTAGAGGCCCTCTGCGCCTCCGCCTTTTTCGCTACTATTTTCTCCCCTATGCTCACGCCGGCATTCCCACGTATCATTCCGTCAATGCGTATGATACCCTTGTTCTCGTCTTCGTGAGATGCCCTGAATACCTTTGCTGCAGTTTTTCTCTTTCCTATGATCTCAATAATGTCCCCTACTTCCACCTGCAGTTCAGTTCTCGTGGCTGTGTCTACCCTCGCCCTTCCCAGTCCAACTTCAGACTGGTGATGTGCACGGGCAACCTTGAGTGTTATTCCTTCGTTCATTTTGCAATCCTGCTTCCGGCCAGTAAGTTATCTAAAAGCTCTTACTTTAAGGTTTTTTGTTTTTGTGTTGCAGAATAGGACATTTTTGCCATTATCAATGCCTCAGGCTGGCATGTTCGCTGCTGACGGCTTTCTCTTCGTCACGTCAGTTATGGGTACCGCCGGAAAGGCGCTCCTGACATTAGTGACCGCTAATCTTTCAGGACCAACGGGTTTTCACACAACTTACAATGGTAAATCTGTCGGCCCTCTGAGTTTCCAGCAGGCATGCGACATCATATTACGCCTGTTTTCCGCAGAATTTTAATAAAATAAATACACACGCTGTAATTTGTAATTTTTATTTAATAATATTATACTTATGTTATAACATAAATTAAAATATAATCATTGCCAATGTGGACGCAGTTGCCCGTCAGCTGAATTCCAGTGATCGTCATACGAGCGTCAGACATTATTTATACTTGAAACGCATTGTATGTGCTGGAATTGGGAATCGACAGATTTCTGTATCCGCCTAAAAGGCAGAAATAGAAAGGATGGGAGAAAATGTTCGAAAGGTTGAAGAGTGTGTTTGGTCGGAGAACGAAAAACAGCGTTGCTGATGCAACAGTCGCCGATGCTGCAGTGCCTGTAGCGTCTACCCCGGAGCAGATACTTGCCGCCGAGGAAGAAATAGTGAGGGAACTTGCAAGCGCCGCGTCACTGCCTTCAGAAAACATAGAGGCACAGACCGATGAAACACTGGAAAGGATTGCCTCGCTGCTGGCAAACGAACCACCTAAGCTGAAACGCGGCAGTCCCGGCGGACAGGAGTATGTAGTGAAGCTGACATACAACCAGAAGGAGTGGATAGAGCACACGTATCCAAATTACGTGAAGTCAAACTCGCTTGCTCCGTTCCAGAGGGTTCTCCAGGCATTTGTTGAGAAGTATATCCAGTCGGTGGACAGTGTCGTGAACTCTGTCGCGACCGAGATAGAGACGGGATTCCAGGAATCCACAGGCCAGGAAGCATAAACACCATGCCCGGGCGGGCCGCATTCTTTTTTCTTCTGATGCGGCTTGCCTGAAATCTAAACGTGCACGGCTGACCGTTCTGTCGTTGCGCCAAAGCCAGCGGCGTGAGGTTTTGCCGCGATCGTTGTCAAAAATCACTTGTGTTTTTTACTTCTGGAGGTTGACATCGTCGTCTCCTTCTTCACAGGCCTGCTGCATATGGCGTACTCGTCGCCGTCAAAGAAGACGTCAAGATCAGGGTTTGCAGTCTGAATCTCTTTGATCTTTCTCAGTACGTCCTTGAGGGTCAACTTGCTGCCCCTGTCGATCTTTAAGTGTACCCTCTTTTCTCCTTTATTCAAAATTGCACCAGCCTGTGCCTGCTCCTCATCACAATAAACAGCGTGTGGCATTATTATCTTTTCCCGTGTCTTGAACAGTGTGCTGTCTGATGGTCCGGGCAGCTAACGCGTGGGCGGATCGTGCTCAAATCTAATGAATGCGCGCAATAAGCGTCACGGATTGTCCTCCTGCTGAAGCCGCCGGACACCGGCTCAATAAAGTGATGCCTCCACAATGCCTGACAGAATGTGTCCTATGAGTATGTGGCATTCCTGTATTCTCTGCGTGCTCTTTGACGGAACTTTGATACACAGTTCCGCAATGCCAGCCGGAAAACCCGATTCACCAGTCAATCCCACTGCTCTGCATCCGACAATTTTCGCTCTCTTCAATGCTTCAATCACATTCCTGGATCTGCCACTTGTGGATAAGCCAATCACGACATCTCCAGGGCGGCATATGGCTTCAACCTGTCTGGCAAATACTTCATCGAACGAATAGTCGTTCCCGATTGCAGTCAATATCGATGTATTCGTTGAAAGGGCAGTCGCATCAATCGCCTTTCGTTCCTTCTTGAATCTGCCGACAAGTTCTCCGGCAATGTGCTGCGCATCCGCCGCGCTTCCGCCGTTGCCGAATATCACCATCTTTCCCCCATGTTTGTATGCTTCTGCGAGCAAATTGCCTGCAGCTGCTATTTCATCGATTATCGAAAGAAGCAACTTGTGAACGCTTATGGCTTCTTCTATTTCTGTCTTAATATCCTTCACAATCTGCGCAGACATTGACTCACCAGTGCCCCGTAATCGCGGGCGCGACTATAAAAAGCACGATCTGTCGGTCACGGTGGTTCTGTTAGGGCTAACGCCTTCTATGGAGGTACAGACTCTTCCATCTGTCCTATATGTAGGGTTTTCGGACCCTTCCATCATTGAATTGCGATGTAATGAACTCAATCTGCTATGTGAATGCGTGCATATTTGAATTAGAAAGATTTATTACTCCTACTAATTTGTCAGCAACTATTCCGGTCTGGTGTTTATTATGGGCAGCACGGTGATATTTGGAGCGGACGGCTATATTGGATGGCCTTTGGCAATACATCTGGGAAATACAAGGAACGACAGGATCGTTCTCGTGGATAACCTCTGCACAAGACGGCTGGTCAAATCAGTGAAATCAGACACTCTTGTGCCTATAAAGTCTATGAAGGAACGACTCGCCGCATACGGCAAGGTCACAGGGAAAAGCAACCTCACATTCATTGAAGCCGATGCCCGTGATCCAAAGTCAGTGGACAAGGTAATTGCAAAATACAAACCAGAAACGGTTGTGCACCTGGCTCAGCAGAGATCTGCTCCTTTCAGCATGGTTGACCAGGAACACGTGCTTTACACGGAATTGAACAACATAGCGACAAACCTGAACATACTGTTTTCCATGGTCAGGCATGTGCCTGATGCGCACCTTCTGAAAATGGGCAGCATGGGGGAATACGGGACACCGGGCATAGAGATTGCCGAGGGAGATCTTGAAATTGAGCGAAAAGGCAAAAAGACCAGCGTCATGTTTCCGAGGACTGGCCAGAGCTGGTACCACCTGAGCAAGATTTTCGATACGTACAACGTCGCATTTGCAAACCGAATATATGACATGCGGGCCACGGATGTGATGCAGGGGGTCGTCTACGGAACAAGAATTGATGAAATCACAAACCCTGCACTGGCCACAAGATTTGACTTTGATTCTATATGGGGCACTGTCATCAACAAGTATGTCGTCCAGGCCGTCCTGCTAAACAAACTGCTCATTTACGGGAAAGGAAAACAGACACGCGGATTCCTTTCGCTGTATGACAGCATAAACTGTCTGACGTTGCTTCACGACAATCCTCCAGACAAGGGTGCCAATCGCGTTGTTAACCAGATTGACGAGATATTTGATACACTCCAGCTCGCAGAGAAAGTGCAGACAATTGGAAAGGAATTCGGGATAGATGCAGAGTTCGAGTATGTCGAAAACCCTAGAGTCGAGAGGGAGGAACACATATACGAGGTTGAGCACCGTGTATTGCCATCGCTCGGTTTCAGAAGGGAAAAGAGGATTGAAGATGTTATACGTGAGATATTCCAGGCAGTAATCGAGAACAAGAAGCGCGCGGCAACAATGAAGAGGCTCGTTTACCCGACTGTTTACTGGAGAACTGCAACGCAGTTGGCCGTCAAAGAATACTCACTGCCGAAAGATATAGTAAATCTGAAGACGAAGTAATGGCTCGAATGCTGCCATCATTGAAATTTTGCCGGCAACGGTTATATACGAACACAGCAAGTATAAAACCGTCGGGGCAACCGCTTGAATGGCGACGACAGGACGACGCAGCAGATGAAGTGCAGGCTCTGCGGAGGCAATCTTGACGATGAGGATAGATGTGTTATCTGTGGCCAGCTTTCGATGAATGACAGCAATTCCAATGGGGATGACGGCTCAGCATCGATGGACAACCCTGACGATATGGATTTTGATGTTACGGAGCAGTTCGGGCCACAGGAGGAAAGCAATCCAGAACTCAACTCGATAGTGAAATGGCTGTCCAATAATGATGACGAATTCACGAGCCCGTTCATTGAAACCGTCGAGGACGAGATACAGGAGGAAGCAGCCAGCGAAGGAGAGAGCAGACAACAGGCCACCGAACCAGGACCTCGGGAGCCCAGCGCGACAGAGGAGGAGCTTCGCAGGAAACTCGCCGAAGCCGAGGCAAAAATAAGCAGGCTCACCAGCGAGGTCAAAGCCATAGAGTCTGTGACAGTAATGGGCGCCGGCGAAGCGGAAAGGAAGGTAACGGAACTCGTCAAGTTGCAGGTCGAACTGGAAGCGAAGCTGAAGGAAAGGGAAAAGGCAATAGATGACTATCGTAACGAACTCAGATTCAAAGACGAAAGGATGAAGGAGTTCGAAGCAAAGCTGAAGTTCAAAGAAGAGGAGTTCAACAAGCATGAAGTGGATCTTCAGCACAGAGAGGAGATCATCAAGGAGGAGCTCAGGCAGATTGAGATGAAGAAGCAGCAGCTCGGCTCTGTCAAGGAGATCGAGCTCAAGAAGTCACTGGAGTCTCTGCAGGAACAGATAGCCCAGAAGGAAGAAAAACTGAGGGCTGCGGAGAAATATCTTGCCCAGAAAGAGAGTGACATGAAGCAGCGGGAGAATGCGCTCATCGGGAAGGAAATTGTGGCATTCGAGGAAATGGCAGTCGCCGAACTCAAACAGGATAAGGTGAAGACCGGCACGTCGAGACTGGACGATCTGCTGCTAGGAGGCATACCCGCGGGCTCGCAGGTTATCATTTACGGACCGTCGTTCGTGGGCAAGGAAGTTGCAATGAATGCATTTGCGGCGGAAGGACTTAAGAAAGGCGTCCCTCTCATCTGGGTTACTACAGACAAAACCATCCCCGAGATACGAGAGGAGATGAAGAATGTTCTCAACGGCTACGAAGAATATGAAAAACTCGGTCTTGTCTTCTACGTTGACGCGTATTCCAGGGGCATCGGCGATACAACTACGCTTGAAAATACTGCATATCTGGAGAACAGCTCGGACCTCGAGACAATAAACACGCTGGTCGAACAGAGGGTGCAATCTCTTCATGATATAGTGGAAAAGAAGAGTTACAGGCTGGTATTCAGATCGATTTCAAGTCTGAGTGCGAGCTACGACATAAGGAGCATATTCAGACTCCTCAGACCGTTCGTTGCAAAGAGGAAAAGGGACAAATGCGTCGCGATGTACAGCATCGAAAAGGGTATCATCGGTGATCAGGACGCCCAGATCATAAGTTCGGTCATGGACGGCGTAATGGAATTCATGACAGACGGCCAGAGCAATTTCCTGTCGATACAGGGCATATGCGAAACACAGACCAGGGACAAGATCAAGTATACGGCGAGCAAGCGTTCCCTGGTGATAGGATCCTTCACACTTGGTCATATAAAGTGAATGGATGCACAGTCACGCGACTTCCATTCCTTTTGCCGACTGATTTGGCGCGGGCTTCTGTTGCGTCACGTCAACGTGCGGCAGCGGGACTGGCGGGGGCAGTTGAAGATCGCGCGATACGAGCAGTGCAGTGGGAATACAGTTTGACATTACTGCATTGTGGACCATGTTTGCAAATTCCGGCGGCATGTTGCCTGTCTTCTTCCATTCTTTCACAATTACATCGGGCACAGAGGCATCGTCAGCAACAATGATTCTGCCGTCTATTTTTATGAATCCCAGTCCAGTGTAGTTTGCCGTGAACCGGAAGTCTATTGCTATGTCGCCAAGCGCTACAACTGCCATCGATGTCACGGTACTGTTGTGATCTATGCGTATGTTGGCAATCTTTTCCCCTACCTGGGAAAAGCGTTTGGCTTCCAGTGTGTTGACCTCCCATCCCTTTATCATTATCATAGTTCAGTGCACTTCCTGACATTGCAGCTTCTACAGTCCGTCCGGCCCGGCGGCTAATGGCAGCTGTTAAGACTGTTTGCAGTCTTTCAATAACAACTGTTGTACTTAAGCGTGGTGCAGAAGACAGAGCTTATCACCATGAGCAGGCACAGGGACAACGGGCGGCTGCACACTACATGCTGAGAGATTATTCCGCTTTAGAGCCACATCACAATTCAAATTAAATATCTGCAGCGATTACTTGAGCGGCGCGCCGCAGTAACTCAGACTGGGAGAGTGTGAGACTGAAGTGTTCCACACGGATATCTCAAAGTCGCCGGTTCAAATCCGGTCTGCGGCATATTCACTCCTGGGTGAATACTCTTTCACCGCAGTAACCGGCGGCCGATGCACCTCTTTCAAGGAGGTAATAGCTTCTGCCATCGGCGCCGGTAAACGATGTCACGGCATATCCTCTCATGAACATTGTTCTGAAGATTTGCCTTGTTTTTTCCCTCCATTCCGCAGCAAGCTCCAGACTGTGTTTCTTGACAGCTATGAAGTCCGCCGGTATTTCCACAACGACGCTGTTTTCATCCGGAAAACTGATTGACGTTATGCGCCTCATGCCCGAAGCAATTTCGACGGTCTCGTCGGCTCGTGCATATTGCTCGGGCTCAAACGCCGAAGGAACCCTGTTTCTGTGAATCCACCATTCCGCGACGAATCTGTCGGTCTCGACGCCGGTGTTGAGTCTGTCAGTCATGGTTCCGTAAAAATTGACGAGGTAAGTCCTGCCTATGGCACCGAGTTTCCTGATATTGAAATTGCCGTTCAGCGACATCAGCGGATCGAATGTCCACACCACTATGCTGTACCCTTTCTGCATGGCCCACTCCTTCTGTGCTGTCTTGAGCATGAAGCCGGTGCCTGCATACTTCTTCTCCTCAAGAACGCCGGTCATATGGGAATAGAGATAGAAGGTGCTGTTTTTCCTGCCTATAAAGCTGAACTGGAAGCCTATCAGCCGCTCACCGTCATATGCGCCTAGAACCAGCCCGCCATGAAATCGCATGGCATTCAGAACATCGCTTATTAAAGACTCCGGTTTTTCCATGCCCCAGGCGCTGCTGGCCACCGGAAATATTTTTTTCATCTCTTCCGGTTCCGATATTTCCTTTATGTCAGTCATGTCAGTTCACAGTTGTTGAATTTCACACTCGAGTTCTGTCAATCCTGTTTCATCGCGCCTTCTGCGATCGCTGTTTCAAGCATGATTCCATAATAAATCGCCTCCTCGTCAAGCCTGAATGCAGAGCTGTGCTTTGAGGCCCTCGTGCCCTCATCTTTCCCTGTGCCAAGGAATGCAAAGGCCCCCTTCACCTTCTGAAGGTAAAATGCGAAATCTTCGCTTCCCATAGTCCTGCTGCACTCGACGTTCTTCATGAATGATGATGCTATTGTTCTGCAGCCGGAGGCAAACGAGGCGTCATTGACGACCGGCGGGCTGCTGGACCGCCAGTCTATGGTCACGTTGACACCGAACAGTCCGGCCGTCCTGTCACACACTCGCCGGAGCCCGTCCATGAGCCTGTCACGAACCTCCCCGGAAAAAGTTCTAATTGTTCCGCTCATTGTTACATCAGAGGGTATGACATTTGCCGCTTTTCCTCCCTGTATGCTTCCGAATGAAAGAACCGCGCTCTGGACAGGATCAATAATTCTGGAAACGAGCCAGTTTGCGCTTGTCACAATCGACGAAGCTGCAAGAATCGTATCCTTTGCCAGGTGCGGATATGCACCGTGCCCCCCTCCGCCGGATATTTTTATTGAAAACTCATCGAATGCTGCCATTGCTGGGCCGTCGAGTATCGCTACGGTTCCGGTGTCCAGAGAGGGCCAGACATGGAGGCCAAATATCAGTTTTATGCCGTTCAGGACATTGGATCCAATCATCATGCTTGCCCCCTTTCCTATCTCTTCCGCGGGCTGAAAAATCAGTCTTGCCCTCGTCCTCCCTCTCTTCCTGATCAGGACGCCGGCACCTGTGAGTATTGCCGAATGCGCGTCGTGTCCGCACGCATGCATCACTCCCTCATTCCTGCTTGAAAACACCTCTCCTGAATTCTCTTTAACGGGCAGCGCGTCCATGTCTGCCCTGAGTGCAATCACAGGTTCCGGACCTGTGTCGCAAATAACGGACGGAAAGTCTGCGCTGACGGGAGAAAGGCCGTGCCTTTTCAGGAAGGCGGTAAGCGTCGCCACCGTCTCAGTTTCCGACAGCGACAGTTCAGGATGCATATGCAATGTCCTCCTGAGTTCAATGCACTCAGGCAGCAGCGCCCTCACCTGTTCGCCGAGCTCGCTGAAATAATCCACACTGTCATCCATGGCCCACGGCTAATGGGTGTTCTCTATTTATTCCCAGTGACATGGGCACATGCGGGTTCGGTGCTGTTTTTCAATCCCGTACGGGCCTGATCAGATACCTGCACATGTGCTGTCCGTCAGCCATCCAGTGCGTGCGCTCAACCTTCTCACCGAGCAGTGCCCTGAACAGCTCCAGCTCTACAGTGCATGCGGCGTTGTAACGCGTGGCAACCTGCATCAGAGGGCAATTGTGCTCTGCGAGAACTTCGGTGCCGTCAGAGAGCCTGTCGGATTCGGCAAGAAATCCCTCTTCCTCCCTGATTTTGGCTAGTTCCGTGACCTTGTCCTCAAGTGACAGTCCGGTGAGTCTCGACGAGTAACGCTCAATCAGCTCTCCCTTCCTGCGTTCGAAGAACTCGGATATGCCGATCTTCCCGACTTTCTCTTCAATGAAGGAGAGCGCAGACAACGCCATATATGGATAGGACGTGGGGAAGAGATAATGCGCATTTGGCGTCAGTGAATACCTGTATTCCGGCCTACCGACGCCGGATCTCACAACCTTCTTCTGAACCAGTCTGTCCCGCTCAAGATTTGAGAGATGTTTGCTCACAGCCATCTTGCTTATGCCAAGTGACGTGGCGATGCTCTTCATGTTTGTCTCCCCATTCTGCTTTACCAGTGCCACGATTGCGTTCCGCGTGGAGTGATTGGCCTTATCCATAATGTCTGTGCTGACAAGTTCATTCTCCGGATTGTAGTGCTTTCTTCCCGTCATGTTTTATTTCTTCCCTGTCCCTGATATGAGAGGTTATGTTTTAATAAGCTTAATAGTTTAACTATTTTCATTATCTCGAGAATCGTAGTTCGTTTCGCAGTTGTTAGAGTATGTAACCCACAAGGAAACTGATTGCCGGGGCAAGTATCCATCCGCCTACTATGACGGCGAACGGTTTGACTGAGATATAACGCTGTCTATAAGAAAGGCCGGAGCCGAAGACACCCGCGGACAGTGTCTGTGTGTTGGACAGCGGTATACCGAACAGCGTTGCCATTTCAACAAGAATTACTGAGTTTGCGAGCGTCACAAGTGCGTTTGAATATCTGAGCGAAAAGAGATCGTGCCCTACCCTCTTGAGTTCCCTGGAACTGAGCAGAGAACAACCTGCTATGACTGCAATTATTGCAACACCGATGTCAATCGTGTTGAATCCGGCAACAGCAACCATCAGTGCAACGGTGTTGGCTCCCAGGACATAAGCCGCGAGGAACGACATCACCAGCAGGAGTATTTTGAACACGGAAACGCGTCTCCAGATGTCTGCAGTGTCAGACCTGCTGAGGATCTTTGTGAGTGCGTATGATGATACAATGGCCAGAACGGGTGCTATGACCCACATCACGGCAACTTCGCTGAAATAAGCGCTGTCGACCGTCAGATGATGAGCCACTGAAATGCCTGTTATAAGGCCTACGAGCGACATAGTCAGCGACAGCGGCGCCTTCATCAGATGACCTATTATGAATATGGCAACGGTAACGGAAAGCGCTTCCGTCACGAGTAGCGCGGAGGGGGATGGAAGCAGCTTGTGCACGGCATAAATCATGGAACTCCCCTGAAGCAGCAGTCCGGCTATGTATCCAGCAATGCCGAGTGCAATGCCGGCCCTCCTGCTCAGTATCCCGGCGCCGATAGCGGTGCCCACACACGCACTCAGGTTATTTCCTGCAACAAGCGCAACAGCAGCCAGCAGAGCCGCTGCCAGTATTATTTCGAGCGTCTGCATCACTTCGATATGGATGTGGCAACAGCCAGCACCAGATCCGACACATCTTCACAGCCGTCGAGTATGTCATCCATTTTATGGACCATGTCGCTGACATGGTTGAACTGAAGGTAATGCATGTCAGCAGCCAGGCCGTAAAGCATGTCGAATGCAGTATCCTTTATGTTGTCTCCCTGCTCTTCCAGTTCTTCGATTCTTTTCCTCATATTCTTCATCTCAGAGAGGTTCCCGCTCATCAACATGCTAATGAGCGCTTCCATTGCGTTGTCTGCAAGCTTCAACATAGACAGAATCATGCTGTTGAACGGTCTGAGCCAATCACTCCCCTTGCTGCCGAATTTCGTCGAACGCAATCGGTTCATTTCCCTGCTTATGTAGTAAAAGTCATCCATTATGCTGTCTGCCATTTCAACACATTCGAGCAGATTGTCGATTATATTCGAACTGATTGCACCATTTGTAACTTCAGCTTTTATGCTGAAACTGAGATCGTCAGACTTCTTCTCAAGGAGCCTGATGTCCTCATTCTCGGATTGCCTGTCTTTGCCGTTGCCCTCTGTCAGCATGGAGGTCATTATCGCATCTGCCTTTCTGGATATGCTGATAATTTCGGCAATCTCGCCGAATACCTTCTTTTCGCCGATGACCATCAGTCCCTTGATATCACGCAGATTCATTTACTAGCCTCTGTTTGAGTGAAGCCCTTCGGCACCATACACAACAACACGCAATTAAACTAATCTGAACGGTTTGACCGTGTGCTTCGTGCTCACCAGGACTATCATGCCGTCACATTTACGACTTTCGTATAAGTCTCCACATGAGACCATGGCGTTGCGGTCCAGTCAATAATATCAAATCGTGACACTCACGTCGTGAGGTTTTATTATACGCTTGCAGGGTAGCTCTCATATTCCCGGGTAATGTTCATGATCAGCAACAGGCATAAGGCATCATTCAGGAAGCATAAGGATTCCGGTGTGTCTGAGATCATAGGCGACATACTGATACTAGCCATGACCGTTACCTTGTTTTCAACTGTTTTTGTCTTCGTGAATGCATTCCCGACTCCGAACGCCCAGACGTTTGCAAATTTCAACGCGACATTGTCGAGTCCTTCAACCAACTTTTTCGGGACAAACTCGGCTCTGTTGAACATAACACATGAGGGGGGGCAACAGCTCACATCGTCGCTGACTTCGGTGATTGTCCAGATCAATCAGACTACCAGTGTATATGCGCTCTCTTCGGGCTATGTGTTTGTTAACTCGACTTTAGCAATCCCTTGGTCCAGTTCAAAATGGACTACGAGCCAAACATGGATAATGAATCTCACTGGCGTTACCCCTTCGAGTGTTGTTGGTGTTTCTATAATAGATAAGGCCAACAATTACATTGTCTGGAGCACGGTGCTGAAAGGAAAATCTGGTAACGTTCAGCCCGTAGTACAGAGTGTATTTGCAAATCCGAATCCTGTTACTCCCGGAAATAACATCACCGTTTTTGCAAGCATCTATGGCCACAAAAACATAAACGTGAGTGCTAATGTCAGCTTGGTTTCATCAGTTCAAACAATTTATCTGACATATAATTCTTCGGCAGGCCTATACCAGAGCGGAAAAGTTCAGACAGAGGTATTTTTGGCAGTTGGTGCATCCTATCCAATCACAGTTGAAGTCAAAGGTCCGGGTAGTTTCTCAACGAATCAGACATTCAATCTATATGTTGAGAACACAGGACCAAGAATCGTTGTCTCCAGCATTAATCCTAATCCGGGCACGCCAGGAACAAATTTCAACATAACTGCATATGTTGTGGACAACAACCAGACGTCGTTCAATCCTCCCAATGCTGGGGCAATAACCGTCACTCCTCTCGCTCCGATCATAACTAATATAACGGCACAAGTTTCAATGAAGCCGAGTTCCTATCCAGGAATATTCACTTTGACTGGCCATATTAATGGCACAACACTAGGAAGCTTTGAGCCATTCATAGTCACCGCTACAGATATTAACGGGAACAAAGCCATTTACACCGTCGAGCTAGTTGTCGTTGACAGTTTAAACCCAAATCAGAACCAGTCGTTCCCATCAAAATATCTTGGACCTACAAGTATGAGTTTTTCAAATTTCAAGTGGGACCCAGCCAATAGCGTAAACACTTATTATCCCGGCAACAGTGTTTCCACATCAATAACTAACACCTATGGCATTTATTTTAATGTCGTTCTTCAGAACCACAACACTTCGCAAGACCTCTACCTCGACGATTTGAGTAACATATACCTCTTCTTTGGAGCACAAAAAGGCTTCGCTCAGGCACTTTCATTCATCGTGATAAACTCTACATCGGGATCTCAGCTTTGGAACGTTTCTACAAGTGGAGGTTACCAGCCGCTGAGTAAAGTTCCTACTGGTTATCCATCACTCGGTTGGAGTAGTTCTAGTAACTCACCATCTGGATCTCCTTGGAATACAGCATACGTTCTTCTGCCTGCTGCAATAGGTGGTGTAGCGGTTGATTCCCACGTAGTCTTTGGCTCAGCTGTGGCGAGCACAGGGAACGCCTACAGTGTTCCATCCACTAGCGGTGGCCCTTTCGGACCGTTTTCCGGCAGCAGTAAGTCGAGTCCAGGCACTATTTCAGCCGATTTCCTCGAGCTGTTCGGGTACACGCTGCCAGCTGGAACCTATCCGTGGCTTAAATCACCCCAGACCTACGGTGTCCCCTATGGCCAGACGCTTCCGTTCACCGCCATATTCTGGTATTGAACAGTCATGCACCGATTGTTAAATCAGGCTCTCTATGAGATAACTCCGATCGTATGGAAAGGTAAGAAAAGATACGGTCAGCTTCCATCTTTATCCACATAAGCAAATAGATTCTTGTCACCACTATTAATGAACTGCATTTAGTGCCTGGAAGGCGGCTTAACCTCAAGATTGTGACACGAATGCAGAAACTTGATTGCGATAGTGCATAATTGCATTATTCCTGCTGAATGGCTGTGGAATGCTTGCTGCTGGACTGCTTTAAGCTTTAGTATGTCTCAGGCAGGAGAGATGTTCCCTTGAATGATCCAAAATCCTTGGATTGGATCAACTTTTCAAACTATGATGTAACGTTTGGCTGATCAACACTGTTATAAAGCGACGTCTAAACCAATTCACCACTTCATCTATTTTTCCTCTATCACGCCGTCAAACGCAGCGTCATTCTCGCGTTACTTGCAGGTTATTGCATCGTATTGTGTGCCAACAGCCAGCATTCTGTCATAGTTAAACCGACGAAGAACCTGTAGCTCGATATTCCTACTACTGTCTACACTATGTTGTATATCTTATGTGATGGCCTTCCCGCCAGCATATCAGATCCGCCTGCCTTGGCGCCGCTGAACTCCCTCGACTTGATAAACGCTTCAAAGGATTCTCTGTCTCTCCACTCTGAATAAATGAGATAACTGTCTGGTTTGTCCACTCGTTTATACAGCAGCGCAGAGACGAAACCGTCCTTCTTCTTTATTTCAGCAGCGACGAGGTTGAAGTACTCTTCAAAATCCTTCTCCTTCCCTGGAACAACGTCATAGTACAGACCGACGGTAAGCATATTCTCTCACGCCAGTGTTATATGCATCAGCTATTTTAGCAATACTGGTGTCTATGCCTTCTGCTGCACCACCGGCTGTGGAGCGGCACTCGTTTCCATCACGCCAAGTTCCTTCTCCACAGCCGCCGTGCTCTTCTCCGGGTCCCTGTAATAGGCGGATATGAGTCCCGCCACTTTCTGATAGTTGTTGAAGTTCTTCTTGCGCATATACTCGAGTATGATTACCCTGCGGCGCATTTCGTTCTCCATCTGCCGCGGCGTCCATCCTTTTGAGAGCCTGATTTTCTCGAATATGTAGCTGTGGCCGGAGAAATGGAAGCGGTCGTCAGCGGGGTTCCATGTGAATACCGAGTTGTATATGATCTCGTTGGTCTCGGGGTCAAGGCCCACTATTTCTGTGAGCGACTTTACCCTCCTGGTCATCTTTGTGCCCACCTTGACCTGCCCCTGCAGCAGCATTATGTTCAATGCAGTCATGAGCGATCTCGGCAGGTTGATTGGCTCGCTTTCCATCCTGTGTATCATGGAGCCAAGGTCGTCCGCGTGAAATGTGGAATATGCTATCGTGCCTGTGGCCATTGCCTGGAACACCACGTAGGCCTCCTTGCCTCTGACTTCACCTACCATCAGGTACTGCGGCCTCTGCCTCATTGCCGCTGTGAGCAGGTCGAACATGTCTACGGCCCCGGCCATCTGTCCGGATGACTTTCCGCTGAAACCCTCCCTTGTCACGGACGCTATCCAGTTTTCGTGAGGCAGGTTGAGCTCACGTGTGTCTTCAATACTTATGATCTTCATCTGTGGCGGAATGAACAGGAGTACTGCGTTCAGCGTGGTTGTTTTTCCGCTTGCCGTGCCGCCGCAGACCATCATGGAACTGCCGTATTCGATGCACAGCCACAGATAGGCCATCATGTCTATGCTCATTGTTTTGAATCGCACAAGGTCAATAGGTGTGAACGGATCATCCTTGAACCTTCTTATCGTAAAAGACGAACCCTTCTTCGTCACATGCTTTCCAAGTGTCGCATTGAGCCTAGAACCGTCAGGCAGCGTTGCGTCGAGCATCGGGTTTGCCACGGATATTGTTTTTCCGGAGCGCTGTGCGAGCCAGACGACAAAAGCATCCAGATCCGGCTCGCGCTCGAATCTTATGTTCGACCTTATGGAGCCGTACTTTCTGTGAAAGATAAAGATGGGTATGTTTACGCCGTCGCATGAGACATCCTCGACGTTGCTGTCAAGCATGACTCCCTCTATGTTACCCAGCCCGGTCAGATCTCTGCTGAGATAGTAGAAGACTCTGTCCATGGAAAGGGGATTGAGCGAAATGTCAAGTGCACGCATGATCTCCAGCGTTGCCTTCTTGAGCAACTTCTCTCTTTCCTCCTTCTCCTCAAGTCTGCTCATGTTGATCGATGTAATGAGCGCTTCCTTCAGCTTTGTAAGCACACCCCTTTCGTCAATCGAGAGCGGCGGCTCAATAAGCTCGTATATGTATTCGTTGAGTGCGGTGTCGTATTTTATCCTTGCAAAGGAGTAAGGATCCTTGAGCGGTGTGAGCTCAATCTCCTCCTGATGCTTCTCCGTTATCAGCGGTATAGGTGTAATCCTTGCGCTTTTGCCCTTGCTGTACTCCTCTTCAGGTATCCTGATCTTGACTGGTTTGCTCGCAATAGTGTTCATAAACTGAATATATCTTGATCTCAGCCCCTGCCTGCGCACTTTCTGCTCCTCGGACTTCGTGTCATCCTGCGCTACGGCCATGTGCTCAGGCCCCCAGGAAAAAGTGCATGAACACGAAACCTATGGCCAGCATGATCGCGCTATGCCTCATTCCGTTTGCAATCCTGCTGTCCTGAATAACGCCAGCCATTATGCCGTCTCCCGTTGCATGGACTATCACAGCAATATAGAAAGCAAGCGTTACCGGTCCGATTGCCAGCACATTGACTGTCGAAACGCCGCTGCCCGTGAGAACGCCGCCTGTATTCTGAAGCTGCGATCCTGCTTTCTTAATCTCCGGTATGAACGTCGCTTCAAGTATGAAGATCGTTGCAAGGAATACTGCGAACGAGATGTATATGACGACCATGTATGTGCTCATCGCTATCGTCCTTTCCTTCCTGTCCAGTATTCTCTCCCTGGAATCGTGTGCAATCATGGTCAGCACGTCGGACACAGCGCCGCCTGCGTCGCTGGCCTTTATGATTATGTTTGAAATCCTTGTTATCAGCACGCTGTTCATTCTTTCAGAAAACAGTCGTATCGATTCGGTTGCAGGCACTCCCCAGTCTATCTGTGCCGCCATCCTGCGTATCTCCGGCGTCAGCCTGCCGTATTTGCCCGCAGACGCAACCACGATGGCCTGCGCCAGTGTCATGCCGAACCTCCCGGCTTCCGCCACATCTCTCAGAAAGTCAGGCACCCTTTCTTCGATCTGTGTTATCTTTCTGACCTGTATGCTGGAATATATACCGTAAGGTCCCATGAATGCCGCGAGTCCGAGCACGAGCCAGTCGAGGAAAGCCATTCCGCCGTAGTTCGTGGCGTTGATTGCACCCACTATACCTATCAGTATGAACAGCATCATTGCCGCAACCGACGCGATCATGATTTGCTTTCCAAGGTCCTTCTTCACGTTCAGCAGCGGTTTCAAATCGACGTATGACGAGACATTTGCATTGGCGCTCATTGTGCAGCCTCCTTACCCATGTTCCAGACGAAGAATATGAATCCTGCCTGCGATGCAGGTATCATGAGCAGCACAACCACATACAGCAGCAGCACCGTCAGCGACAGAGGCTGTCCGAAGATTACGGCTGCTGCCTGTGAGCTTCCTCCTCCATTGACGATGGCCATGATGGCCATAATGACGACAAGGAAAAGGGGAAAAGCGACGACCACTGTGACGAATGTTTCGGCAAAGAGACCAAGCGTTTCCATATCTCTTTTCGTGTTGAGCTTGTCCTCCTTTTCGAACTGCTCGGCTTTTGCAAGGAAATAGGGTTTCAGGTGTCCTCCAGATGTCGCCGTCGTCACCACGCCCTGAAGGAAATCCTGGAATTTGTTGGACGGCGTCCTCGATGCTGCATTGCGTATTGCCGTCAGAATGTCCACGCCCAGCAGCGTCGTATCTCTGGTTATCCACTCGGCTTCTTTCTGTATTTCGCCGTATATGGGCTGCTTTGCGAGTTCGCCGAATATTACATCTATGTTCACGTCTGCGGACGCCAGGGCCGAAATGAAGCTCATTGCGCTTCCTATGTGCCTGTTTATGTTTCGCGCCCGTGTGTTGGTTCGCGAGGAAGGTATGGACTGGAGTACGAAGTATGTGACGATGGGCGGCACGATTGCAGCAAGCAGGATTGCAGAAACCCTGAGCGCGGCAATCTGGTGCAGGAGCGTTAGTATTATGCCCCCAAACACAACGCCTATGAACAGGCCGACGATGAAGACTATGATCGTCGTCATCCAGACAAACGCCATGTATTCCTCCGGCCGTATCTTCATGTGTGCCTTGATCAGATTGTCTTCGAGTACCTGGTTTTGCTTGAACCTTGCTTCAACAAAACGATGCATTGTTCTCCAGCAGAACTGCTGATACGGGGAGAGTTTGACATAGTCAGGAACAGTGCCCGCAGGCAGCCTGACGGGATGTGGGCCCTCAACCATGCGCTTCGATTTGACGGTCTTCGTTCCCAGGAAGCTCTTCTTCACGCTTTCGAATCTGCCGAACAGGTTGGCATCGTCCTGCTGACTTCCCTGACTAGACAACTATAACATCCTCCTCTCTTGAACTCTTATCCAGCACCGAGCGCACTTCTTTCATTGTTTCTTCCTGATCCCTGTAATATCTGTTGATGAGTGACCATATGTCCATGTGATTGTTAATGTCCTTCTTCACCATGTATCTGATTATGGCTATTCTCCGGTTGAATTCGTCGCTCAGTTCCTCGTGCGTCCAGTTCTTCAGTTCCATCAGTTTGTCAAACAGAGCACTGTGCCCCTTGAAGGTGAATGCGTCTCTGGCCTGATCCCATTCAAAAACCACGTTAGTTATGATTTCATTTGTTCCGGGCTCAAAACCGATGAGTTCGACGACAGTCTTCACTCTCCTTGCATTCTCCTTTCCCACCCTCACCTGCTGCTGCACAATAACAGTCCTCAGTGCCGTTAGCAGTATTCGCGGTATGTTGATGGGCGGATTCTCCAGCCTGTTGATCATGAGCTTGACGCTGTCCGCGTGCATTGTGGCATACGTCGTATGCCCTGTGGCCATTGCCTGGAACATGGTGTATGCTTCCTTGCCACGAACTTCACCGACGATTATGTAGTTGGGCCTCTGCCTCAGAGCCGCACGCACGAGATCAAACATGTCAATCTCACCGGGCGCTTTTCCATCCGCATTACGCTCTCCCACCCCTGTTCTGGTGCTTCCCGGAATCCAGTTTTCATGAGGAAGATTGATTTCTCTCGTATCTTCCATCGTAACTATCTTTGCGCTCGGAGGTATGAAGAGCGATATCGCGTTGAGTGTGGAAGTCTTACCGTTGCCTGTTCCTCCGACAATCATCGCCGACTCGCCTGCCTCCACACTCATCCAGAAATATGCTATCATTTCAGCCGACGCCGTGCCGTATTTGATCATGTCTACCGGTGTGAACGGTTTTTCCTTGAACAGTCTGACTGTGAAGGATGAGCCGCGGCTTGTCACCTCCCTCGCGTAGGTTGCCTGAAGCCTGTGCCCCTCGGGTGTCGTCCCGTCTAGTATGGGACTAGAAACGCTGATCTGTTTGCCACACTTCTGACCCAGGAACACGACAAAAGAGTTCAGCTTCTCTTCGTCGTTGAATACGACGTTTGTCTTGACACTCTCATATTTCTTGTGGAAGACGAATATCGGAACGCCAACGCCGTCACAGCTCACATCTTCGCTGTTGAGATCGTGCATGAACACATCCACAGGTCCATATCCCATGAAATCTCTGATTATGTAGTAGGCGAGTTTGTCCTTAGTGATAGGCGTGATATTCAGCCCTCTCGTGCTGAGAAAACTTTCAATGCTCCTGCGCAGGTACTCTCTTCTGTCCATCTGTGACAACTGCTTGTATTCGTAGTCAAGCGTTCTCTGGAGAGAGTCCTTGAGCAGCGCAAGCAGTTTTGTTTCAGCCTCAGTCAGTTGAGGCTCAATCGCCTCCAGCAGGTATCCGCTCGTTTCATTGTCGTACGTGACTCTTATGAACGAGTAGAGCTGTCTCACAGGATATATTTCGACAACCTCCATGGTCGGCGAGAGCAGCGGCGGTATTGTGGTGTAGGGCGAACCCTTTCCCTCGGCCCATTCCATCTTTCTGGTAACCTCGTCCTTGGGCATCTTGATCTTTACGCGCCTGTTACCTCTCTTTGAAAGGAAGCGCTTGTATCCTTCGCCTATCAGAGAATGAATGCTTCTTCTCTGTTTCTCCTCTTCTGTTTCTGCCGAAGATGCCATGTTCACTCCACCGTTGAAATGCTTATTATTGACGTAGAAAGCGTTACCTGCTTGACCACCAACGTCAGTATTAATTTGTAATTTTGGAAACTAATCTCATGCGGCGGTTTAATGCTAAAGGTCCCTGTATGAAGGCCCGCTTGAGAAAAGGTTGAATTGAAGAAATTAGACCAGGCTGCTGGGAACGGTGTAACTATTGTGATGGTCATGTTCTCAAGGGCTGGCGGTGTGCTGTATGTGTGCTGTGTAAATGCAAGAAGCTGCGAACTCAGGCCCACAGTGTTGCTTCCTGAATACGTGACGTTCGACGAAGTCGGTGTCACGACAGACAACTGGAGCACGCTGACGGTTGTGCCTGCGCTTGACGCGCTGATAGTGAATCCCGGACTTGCAAGCATGACCTGTCCGCTGCTCTGTCCGAGTATGACGGCGTCATTCTGATAGAGCACTGATTGCGGTATGTAATATCGATTGGGTATGTTCACGACAACACCGCCACCAGATGTGGAATTGATGTTGTAGTTGTGCCCATTCTGGATGTAGGTGAAATTAACAGAAAAGGAGGGATCCTGCAGGCCGTTCACCGGTATCACGCCGAGCTGCCCGTTTGTCCCGGTTGCGAACATGGGTACACCGGCTGAGCCGAGCGTCACAGGATCGTATGAAGATAGTGTGTTGGACTGTGAGTTGATGTAGTAAAGCATCATGCTGTCTATGCTCTGTTTCAGATTGGATATTTGTGTCATCACCTGGCTGTCATGCTCGTGTTCGTTTCCTGCCATCATCGAAGGAACATAGTGGTTTGTGAATATTCCGAGTAGAGAAAGGAAGACAAGCAGTGCGAGAATCGTTCCTACAACTGAGGCCACTCCTTCAGTATCCTTCATCTTCCTCGATGGCCGTATGACTGATTTAGCTGCTATCGTACGTGGCATCAGTTGCACTGGTCCGTGCTTCAAAACGCATCGGTGAGTTATTTAATTGTGATGCTCTGGTTATCATACGGTATTTTCCCTCTGTTGTCGCTCTGTAGTCGTCATGAATCATGTGCCAGCATGGATGGCACCACTCATTCCATTCTGAGAACAGCTTATTTACATCCTTTGAATTACTCTCCAGCATGCCTTCCAGATATGTATTCAGCGGCAAGTCCGTAATAGTGACCGGCGGGACATCCGGTATAGGGCTTGCCACCGCCGATATGTTTGCCAGAAGCGGCGCAAATGTGATACTCACAGGCAAGAATAGGGAAAAGGGACTGAAGGCATTGAAGCAGATTAAGGGGAAAGGCAGCGTCGAGTTTTTCAAAGGCAATGTATCCATCGATGCCGATGCTGAAAAACTCATTTCTCTCGCGGAAAAGAAGCACGGAGGTCTAGACGTGCTTGTCAATAACGCTGGCGTGTATCTCGCCAAAAAAATAGACGAGACAAGCGAAGAGGAATGGGACTGGATCATGAACACCAACCTCAAGGGTGTTTATGTTGTCAGCAAACACTCAATAAAGCCGCTGAGGAAAAGCCGCGGCTGCATCGTCAATGTGGCTTCAGTGAGCGGCCTTGTCGGCGTAAGGAACGAGGCTGCCTATTGTGCATCGAAAGGAGGTGTTATCCAGCTTACCAAGGCAATGGCCCTTGATTATGCCGGCGACGGCATACGCGTCAACGCCGTCTGCCCTGGCGATGTGGAAACTCCAATGATGTGGGAAGCGCTGAACAGGGTCGAGGACAAGAATATGGCAGTGGAAAAGGACAAGGCGCTTCATCCGCTCGGAAGGTTCGGCAAGGCCGACGAAGTGGCCAAGCTCATACTCTACCTGGCTTCCGAAGATGCAGCCTTTGTGACGGGTTCCGCCGTCAGCATCGACGGCGGCTGGAGCGCCTACTGATTCTGGTTTCCATCCGCATTGCTTGCGGCATTGTTCTGGGAGCCGCTCTGATCAGTCTGACCGCCTGTACCCTGCGGCCTCTCTTCCACCTTGCGTATGATCCTCTTCGGAACCACTATTCGGCGTGGTTCCTGTGTCACAGGCTTTCCCTGCGGGATCTGGGGCGGCTGCTGCTTGGGCGGTTCATCCTTGCGCTCGTTATCCACTTCTTCTTTGAGCGGTGTACCGCACTTCATGCAGTCAGTCAGGTTTGCCGGATTCATCTCGCCGCATGACGGGCATTTGACCATCTTTGCCTTCTTCAGTTCCTGCTGTCTCGCCAGCCAGTCTTCGAAGGTGAGATATGTGGGCTGTTTCTTCCACCAGTTGAGGAACGCCCTGTCCGTGTACTTGTTACCCATGTCCACCCTCGCCTGTGCTTTGAACTTTTCCGTGAACTCCATGTACTGTCTGCGCATTTCGGCGTTGGCATCGTCTTCCTTGTCCCCTTCACCTTCGTCTGCAAATTTAACGCCACAAACAGGGCATTCTTTCGAATTGGACGGTATCCATGAGTTACAGTTGCTGCACTTCGCCGTGCCTGTTTCGAATTCGACGCCACAGTATGTGCACTTCTTCGCCGTCTCGGGTATGAATACGCCACAGTTGCCGCATTCTACGACCCGTGCAAGCCCGTATCTGTAGAGATAGAGCGAAACACCGACGAAGCCTGCAATTATGACTATGCCAATCAGCAGCCAGTAAAGTATGGGTATGCCTGTCGTCGGCTGGGACGAGAGAACATTAAACGATCTCGATGAACTGACAAACTGACCGTTGGAATAGACTTCGAAGTGATATGCACCCTGCGGCTGATTCGTCGGAAGCACTATTCTGGCGACAAACACTCCGTTCGTATTCGTCAGACCGTTGACTGTAGACGAGGTTTGTTCCAGCCCTCTTATATTGAACAGCTCTACGCTCACCGGGAAGTTTGCCATGGGTTTGTGAGTGACCTGTGATGTCATCGATACAGTGACTATTATGACGGAACCTGACTTTAACGAGTTGCTGGAAACTATAACGACTGCATTTACCTTCGCAAGGGTTATGTTGTACGCGACGGGCTGTGCGAGTGTGTCCTGGGTGTAGCTGCTTTCCTTAATCGTTCTGTTCTGGTTTACAACAGCACTGAAGAGGAGTGTTTCCTGTTTGACGCCTGTCGGCAGGAGCGGGGCTGTCCATGTCAGTGAAGCTGAAGCGGAAGACAGACCGGCAACCACAGGTATCGTAGCGTTGGCAATGGGTGTCGTGATATTTCCAGCGGAAGGACCCTCGAACAGTGTAAGCGGAACATTATAGGCAGATATCTGGCCGGAGTTATGTACCACTACGTTGAAAGTCATGTTCGTCTCCTCCTGGAACGAACCTGAGGCATTCATGCTCACTGGAGACAGCTTCGGGAGTGAGAATACATACACAACTGCGCTTGCAAAGTTGTTGGTGTAGCTTATTTCTGCAACGCTGTGCTGGCCAGTCGAGTTAGCTGGGTTGACGTCAACGCTGACAGTCATATTCCCTGTCAGCATGGGCACATTCCAGATCGTTGTAAGTGGCAGAGGGACAGACTGGCTCACACTGAACGGCTGCGTCAGAGCGGTTGTGGCAGTCAGCGACTGACTGTATGCTCCGGCCGATATGTTGAATACGACGGTGAAGTTCTGTGTTACGGAAGCGTAGCCTATGTTGTACACAAGCACAGAGATGTTGACTGCGCTCCCTTCAATGACCTGGGACGGGCTGAAGAATACGTTGGAATCTGATATTGTAAGGTCAGGCAGTTTGATGAATAGTACGGCGTTAATCGCCGAATTCGTCTGTATGAGCGGAATAGTGTAGTGCGCAAGCGAAACTGTTTCGTTCGGAGCATACCACGTGCCTGCATCGACATAGCTTGTGTTGACGACGTAGTTGCCTTCATACACATCAGCGCCTGCTTTAATTATGTCGGAGAGGCCAGCAAATGTCGCTACGCCTGTTGCATTGCTTGCACTCCGAGCGTAGAATGAACCGTGAGGATTCGTCAGGTTGGCAAAAGTGTCAAGCGTGACAACGGCTCCGCTCAGCGTCGTGCCTGACTGTCCGTATGTCGTAACATACAGCCATCTGTAAATGTAGGCGATACCCGAAGACTGGGCCGTGACAGACGGTGCTGAGACATTGTAGAGTCTTGCCACCTCATTGTAGCCAAATGACAGGCTGTTTGAGAAGGACGAGTTGAATGAACGTATTGACGATGACGAAAATGCTGCAGTCAGTACGCTTCCCATTACCGTACTGCCGTTTATCCATATCCTGGAACTGCCGCCCGTGATCAGGTTTATATTCGGTCCTATGGTGGAGTTTATGAGAAAGAGCTGCGCGCCTCCGAACACGTACATGTTAACCAGGCCGTTTGAACTTATGACTGAATTCTCTATAACTGTCTTTCCAGTCTGGTTGATCAGGAATGAATACTGGCCGTTGTAGGCTTCAATGAAGTTGACTCCTCCGTTTGAAATGCGCAGATATCCGCTCTGTGTCACAACTATGTTGGAGGAGATATTTATCGCAGAGACTATCTCAAAGGGCACTGCCGGTGCGGAGTTGCTGTTGTTTATGACAATATCCTGCGGTCCGACTGACAGATATATTGTGAGCACACTGTAGTTCAGGTTGCCCGCGGTGCTGTACTGCGCAATCGTGTGCAACGGGTCAAGGTAGACATAAATGGGCGCGCTTCCGATGGTTGTGGGTATCCAGCTTATGGATGTGCTGTTAGCTCCCCCTGCAGACACGTTAACTACGCTAGTGCCGATGAGCGTGCCTCCATTGAGCGGGTTACCGTAGTAGAAGCCGACTGTCAGGTTTGAGACCCCTGCCCTTCCCAGGAAATTCTGAACCGAAGCAGTTATGACAACACTCTTTCCGCTGAATGCCGGACTGGGGTTGAATGTTATGCCCGATGATGAGATAACCAGCTCAGGCAGATTAGGCTGTACAAAGAACAACGTGGAGTTGTAGTCTCCGGAATAGCTGGATTCGGGAACCGTTCTGTTAGGATTGGCATTAACTGCAATAGTGTTGTTGCCGGCCGCCGCAAATAACCAGTTCACGTTCAATGTCAGCGTCTGCGACGGTCCTATGGACACGTTCATGTTCAGACTCGAAATCGGTTTCCCGTTTGCGCCGTCTGAAATGTTTATCGGCAGGGCGTTTACTCCGGTCTGACCGCTGTCTGTAATGTTAAAGGTGATCACGCCGGTCTGGTTCTGGTACAGGAATGAAGGCGTGACATAAGGTTTTCCGACAGCGATGAGCGGCAGCGGCACCGTAACAGGAATCGTGATATTCACGTTTACCTCTTGGGATGCAGCAGTTATGTTCGGATAAGGAGAGAATGAAATGGAATTGCCGTACTGGCTCGAGTTATACGACACGGTTAATGTGTAATTACCGACGAAAAGCGAGTTCGGGTATGTGGTGTAGCTGATAACATCTGTGAGGAGCGGCACGTTGGCATTTCCAAAAGCATTTGTCACGTTGTAGTTGGAGGCTGTTCTGCCCAGGTAAGACAGCACGGATGCTGGAGGAATTGTCTGGTATGTGTTGGATGGTCCCACAAAGTATCCTGCCGGCGAACCCGGAGAGACGTTTGTCGGAGTGCTTCCGCTGTACTTGAATTCAAGCTGGCTGTTTATGACAGGAAGATTCTGGCTGCTGGAAACGGTAACATTGGCAAACCTGTACAGGTACATCTGCGGCAGAATGTTAGCCTGAACACTGACATCTTTTATGCCTACAGCGCCTCCACCAGTATTGTCAATATATATGACCAGGTTTCTCAACTGTGACAGGCTGGTGAAGCTCAGTGCGTAGAGATTCGCAGTGTAGGTTGTTGAACCTGCACCTGCAGGTATGCTTATTCCAGATTGAATATAGCTGGACACAGGCTGGTCTATTTGTCCTATCAGTATAGGAATCGAAGAAGAAGCAACTGAATATACATTCACACTCAGCGTAGCTGACTTCAGTTGCGAGTTGAGAGTGACATCGCCGGAAACATTCAGGCCGTACGTCTGCATGATCGAGCCTGAAGTGATATTATAGAAATTTGCAGTGTTCGAATCAAGTAAACTGAGCTGTGTTGGCGCAACCGGGGAGTTGAGCGGTCCGAATGTAAGCGGCTTTGCGTTCATTGATGTGAGGTGACCTACAAATGCCGGCGCATATGGACCAGTGTAGCCTGATGTAGCCTGCTGATTTATTGTAACATCGTAGAAATAAGCATGAGCCGTGTCACCGACAAATACTGCATCATGCTTCGCTCCGTTTGATAGGAAATTGGCCCCTATGTAACTGTGAATCGCCGTGAAGCTGGACGATCCGGCAATGGTCAGATTCTTGTAAGCAGGTGCCTTGAAAGCCATGCCGAACCACAGTTTGTTGACATAGAGTGTTCCGGACGTCACGTTTGCCCATACCTGGACTCTGCTCAGGTCATTTTCAGTAAGACTGGATGGAAGTGTTATCGTCGTCGTATAGTAGTTGTTCTTCCCTGGATAGTAGAACGACTGTGTATTCGTAAGAGATGACTGCTGAACGTGCTGCGTTGTGTTTCCGTAGGCCCAGTCCAGTGTGCCCGCGAACGAAGCGCTCGTTTCATATTCGGCATTGAGAGTGATTGCAGAAAGCGGTTCGTTTATTCCGCCGGTGGTGAAGTTGGTCACAGACATTGTCTGGCCTGCCTGGACGGTGTAATTTGACTGATCAAATGCCGTGAGATTGAAAATGTTCTGGTTTGTTGTTGTGTCTTTAAGCGGGGACTGCCTGAATACCGACGTTGGTATGGCCTCAAGGCTGTACAATACGTTGTTTTTGTTCGCTGAATTGTCTGAAGCGAACGGATAATGTTCCACATAGACTGTGGTCTTATTGTATGCGCCGTTCAGGCTGTACATGTTCATTTTTGAATTCTGGAGCAGTACATTTGACGAATAGAATGAGACGACCGGCGGGTTCGCAAAGACGCTTGTGGGGAAGACGCTGGCATTCACGTAATTTGTGTTGAACTGTGAAGCCTGGAACCCGCTTATCGTTGAATCGATCATCGTGAAATTGGACATGTATGAAACGAACTGACCGGGGAAGATGAACGATGAATGGTCCTTCATTATGATTGAAGCCCCATTGCTTTCAAACACGCCAAGCACCGGTATGTCGTTTATCAACTGCAGATTGGTCGTTACGACGGAATTGCTCATAATCAGCTTTCCTCCGTCAACGACTGAAACGTGATATACAGTCGCAGAAGCATAGTTGCCGCTGGCAGAGAACTCGTCAAAAAGCAGTGTCTCGTTGGTAAGGGTCACGACTCCGCCTGCCCTTATCGTCAGGTTTCCCTGCATTACCTGCGTTCCGCCGCTCAGGTTCCAGCTGGTGAGGCTGTATCCCGTGCCCACGGTGACATTTCCGCCCTGCTGTGACGGCATCGCCGATGCGGCGCTGGCCGCCGACGATATGAGGTTAATTCCGCCGAAGAACGCCGAAACAACAAACAGCGCAGCCACAACCACTCCAGCCAGCTTGCCCATTTTCAATCGAGATATATGCATAATTTTGCACGCTCTGCGTCGCTATCAATGATTTAAAAATTCGAGCTATCGTGCGATATAAAAATGCTTTTCCGTAATTATCAAAGCAGTTTGCAATCGAAAAACGGACGGTGCCGCATGTGCAGAACAAAAATAAAATCAGAATTAAGGCGTTTGTATCCCGTGTGATTCAGGCTACCCTTTTCTTTATGACCTTTTTCATCTGGTCATCGTTGGCCGAGGGAGTTTCGACACGCTGACCGCACGAATAGCATATGACTGCGTCCCTGCTTATGATCGCGTTGCAGTTGCTGCAGTACATCTCGTCCTCCGCAAGCTCCGGCTGTTCATTCTGTGTTTCACCGGTTTTCGCACCGCACGAATAGCATATGACTGCGTCCCTGCTTATGATCGCGTTGCAGTTGCTGCAGTACATCTCATCGTCGGCCGGTTTCTTTACGACATCGTGGGCAGGCTGCGGCTGCTGCATTCTGGGTTGCTCTTTTGGCGGTTCGGGCATTTTGGCGTCGGCGGGCCTCATGGTCTGCAGCTCCTTGCGCAGCGTCTCCTCCAGCATGACGATTGACTGTCTTCTGGCTACAACCAGTTCTATAATCTGCTTGAGTTCCTGCTCCTGTTTCAGGAGTTCCTCTTCCTTTGTCTTCAGATTCTCCTGCTTTTCCCTGACATCCTTTTCGAGTGTGTTCAACTCGGCAGCCTTGGTCTCCAGATTCTGCTCGCGGAAATCTACGAGCTTCTGCTTCCCGTTCAGCTCTATTTCCCTGTTCTGCACTTCCGCAATCTTGTTGTTCAGCGCAGACTCTGCGGCATGAATGTCATTCTCCTTGTGCGTGATCTTGTTCTCCCTGTCGGTCAGCACTGTCTGCAGTTCGTTCAGACTGCCTTCCTTGGCGTTCAGCGTTCTTTCCTTCTCCTCGATCAGGCTCTGTCTGGACGACAGTTCCTGCTCTTTCCTGTCCAGGCTGCCCTGCCTGTTGTTCATATCTTCGTGCTGCTTCTTGAGCTTGTTTGCCGTCTCTTCAATTACCTGCCATATTGGCGTTTCACCAGAAGTCATTCCATCTCCTCCATAAATGAACAGCAGTGTTCAGATCCCGACGCTACCACGCGAGTCCACAGGCACTTGCTCTTATTCATTTCTTTTCATAACTCGGAATCACAATATTAAGCACTTTTCATCCGCTTATCGTTTGTACTAACTATCAACCTGACTGTATGTGATGCTAAATGACCGCCGGGCAGGAGCAGGTGCTTGCGCTCCGTTATGTCAGTGCGCCTGTGTGTTTCCCGCATCTTCTGCGTGCACTCACATGTTGCCGAGCATCGGGCCGAGGATCTGCAGTCCGCCGCGGCCGACTTCGAGCGCATGCCTCTCCATGCTGTGGTCGCACGCGCGCATCTTTCCTATCTGCACGAATCTGGTGATCTTCCCTCTGTTGTTGTCCATGCCCAGATAAATGACGCCGTCGCTCAGGAATGCTTCAGTGCCAGCATAAAATTTCCCGTCCGATATGCTTCCTTCCATGATGAGCATTGTGAAGAGTCCCATCTCCCTCATGTTCTTGAAGAAATGATACATGCTCTTCCTGAGCGAGACGCTGTCATCCATGAGCGAGTAAAGCGCACCGAGCGAATCTATGGTGAGCATCGTGAATGCCTTTCCGTGTTTCTGCTTGAAATTCCTTACCAGCCGTTCGATGAGTGCTATATAATCAGTCGATGCATCTTCCCCGACCATTTCCAGCTCCCTTATGTCAGTGAAGTCGGAAATGACGAGATTCCTGTCTGTGTCGATGCCCAGGCTCTTCATGTTCTTGCCGTGACTCTCCGACGTCTCCTCCAGCGTGAGATACATGCCTATCTCGCCGGAATCCGCCAGATGCCTGGACATGACTGAAAAACAGAACGATGTCTTCATGGACCCGGGCGGGCCTATGACGAGCACCACTTTCGGCGCATCAACATCATTTCTGAATATCTTTTCCAGTCCCGACAATGTGTTTCTTAGCAATCGGCACACACCGGGTTAACGATTTTCCCGCATTCGATATAAAGATTACAGTGTGAATTGCATGAATACTAATTAACAACTCACTCTTGACCCTGTCAATTTTCGCTTGAAAACATTGACTTGAAGGCTTCCGCTCAGCATCTTTGTACTGCTGCATTGCCTCATCAGCCTCCCGCTCCTGCCCGGGTCACGGGCAGACACACTGGGTTCGACCGTGACCATATGTTCATGGCTGCGTTGAAGTCACGGTCATGTGTGGCACCGCACAGGCATCGCCACACCTACACTGCACCGAGTCTGTGATTTACACTTCTTTGAAGCCCGGTGATGTGTTGCCCGCATGCATCAATCCAGTCATGCAGACTATTTAAACGGCGACAGGGGGAGGTCGCCGAAACATGTTATTTCCGCATAACATTGACTGTTTCGCTGCTGTAACCATGTCGCTGTCTGCAACTGACGGCTACATGATTGACTGCAGCGGGGAGCATTCATAGAAGTCATTAAGCTGCTGGAATATCAATGAATATTTGACAAGATCTCACTCTTCCTCGTCTTCCCCTTCCTTCGGCTCTATCAGCTTGTTGTCGCTCACCCTTTTATCCTGCAGCGTCTCTTCACCGGCGGGCTCTGTTTTAGACGCGAGTCTCTTCATCTCCTCCTCGCCCTCCTGGACCAGCCGCTCTTCCTCCTCGGAACCGACGAGTCGAATCATTGCCGTCACACGATCCTGCTGCTCCAGACGCATGATTCTGACACCTTGAGTGTTTCGGCCCATGACTCTTATGTCGTCAATCGGTATCCTTATCACCATGCCTGTCTGAGATGTCAGCAGTACTTCGTCTCCGGGGCTGAAAGCGCTGACGGCCACGACTTTGCCGTTTCTCTCCGTCGTCTGTATTGTTATGACGCCCTTTCCTCCGCGCCGTGTTTTCCTGTATTCGCCTACCCATGACGGCTTGCCGAAACCGTTTTCGGTGACTGTGAGGAGCAAATTCCCCTCGCTGAATGAGCATTCCATGCTCACAACTTCGTCCCCGTACCTCAGTCTTATTCCCCTGACGCCTCCGGCCTGCCTCCCCATGGGGCGCACATATCCCTCGCTGAACCTTATCACATAGCCGTTCCTGGTAGCGAGAAGCACATCCTGCATGCCGTCAGTGAGCACCGTGTCTATTACCTCGTCCCCTTCATCCAGTCCGATTGCGATAATGCCCAGGGACCGTACGTGCGAGTAAGCCATGACGGATGTCTTCTTCACTCTGCCTTTCCTGGTGGCGAAAAGCAGGTAGTGCCCTTCATCGAAGGACTTGAGCGGTATGTTGTCTATTACTTTCTCCCCATCCTCCAGTTTCGGAAGGAGATTCACAATTGGCCTGCCAGGGCTGTGTCTGGAACCGGTAGGTATGAGATATGTTTTCAGCCAGTACGCCCTTCCCCTGTTTGTGATGAACAGGATGTAATTGTGCGTGGATGCAACAAACATGTCCACCACGTAATCTTCCTCGTGCGTTTCCACTCCGGTGAGCCCTTTGCCTCCCCTGTGCTGTATCTCGTATGTTGCAAGAGGCATGCGCTTGACATACCCCCTGCTCGTTACAGTCACGATGACCTCCTCATCCGGTATGAGGTCTTCGATGGTCATCTCCAGCCCCTCCGAATTTATCTCGGTCTTGCGGTCATCGCCGTACTTCTCCCTTATTTCGCTGAGTTCGGATTTTATTATTGACAGTATTTTGCTTTCGTCGCTCAATGTCCTAGTGTAGTCTGCTATGCGCAACGTCAGCTCTCCGTGCTCTGTCCTCACGCCGTCCATTTCGAGTCCGGTCAGCTTCTGGAGCCTCATGTCCAGTATGGCTTTTGCCTGCTCTTCGGACAGGTGGAAAGCGCCCTTGCCGTCAGGCGGTGAAACAGTTGCAGTCGCGATGCTCCAGTCATCCACCGACATGAGTTTCTGTCTCGCCTCTTCGGCGGACGGTGAAGAGCGTATGAGCTCAATCATGCGATCGATGTTGTCGATTGCCACCATGAGTCCTTCGACAATGTGCATCCTGGCCGTTGCCTGTTTCAGCTCAAACTCTGTCCTCTTCCTTACCATTTCCCTGCGGAAGTCGATGAAATTCCGCATCAGTTCCTTCAGCGAAAGTACTTTGGGCTCGTTGTTCACCAGCGCTATGTTGATGATGCCGAAGGTAACTTCCATCTGGCTGTGCTTGAAGAGCTGGTTGAGCACCACTTCCTCCAGCGCATCCCTCTTGAGTTCTATGACAATCCTCATGCCGCTTCTGTCCGACTCGTCCCGCAGATCACTTATACCGTCGATCTTTTTTTCCTTGACGAGCCTGGCAATGTCCTCGAGCATGGCGCTCTTGTTGACCTGGTAAGGTATCTCATCAACTATGATCCTCTTTCTTCCGTTTTCCTCTTCTGTTGTGGTTTTCGCCCTTACCGTTATTCTTCCTCTTCCGCCGGTGTAGGCTTCCACAATGCCGCGCAGTCCGTAGACAATGCCGCCGGTCGGGAAATCCGGACCCTTGATGAAATTCATCAGCTGAGAAAGATCTGCATCAGGATTGTCTATCAGAAAGTTCATACCGTCGACAACTTCCCTCAGATTGTGAGGTGGCATGTTGGTAGCCATGCCCACCGCAATGCCGCTTGTCCCGTTCACAATGAGATTCGGGAATTTCGACGGCAGCACTTCCGGCTCCTTGAGTGTGGCATCGAAATTATCCACCATTCTTACCGTTTCCCTGTCCAGATCCTGCAGTATCTCTTCGGAAATCCTGGAAAGGCGGCATTCAGTGTATCTCATGGCGGCAGCCGCATCGCCGTCGATGCTGCCGAAATTTCCCTGCCCGTCGATGAGCGGATAGCGCATCGAGAAATCCTGCGCCATTCTGACAAGAGCATCGTAAATCGCTATATCGCCGTGCGGATGGTATTTACCGAGAACCTCTCCTACAATCCTGGCGCTCTTCTTGTGTCCCCTGCCTGCAGACGCTCCCAGCTCGCTCATTCCAAAGAGTATTTTTCTGTGAACAGGTTTCAGGCCGTCGCGCACGTCGGGCAGCGCACGTCCGACGATTACGCTCATTGCGTAGTCGATGTACGACTTGCGCATTTCTATTTCGATGGGGCGGCTGATGATCTGCTGTACGGCGGGTTCCCGTGCTTCGCCTTCTTCGGCCATTCAGGACACCTCAGACATCCAGATTCTCCACTTCTGCGGCATGCTGCTGGATGAACAGTCTCCTGGGCTCTACAGCGTCGCCCATGAGCGTCGTGAAGAGCATCTCCGCCTCGACGGCATCGTTGACGGTCACCTGCTTCAGCACCCTTGTCGCTGGATTCATCGTCGTGATCCAGAGCTGCTCCGGATTCATTTCACCAAGTCCCTTGTACCGTTGTATTGCAGCGCCAGGCATCTCCTTCATCTTCTGCTCCAGTTCCCTGTCTGAGTATACGTATACTTCGCTGTTCCCTTTCTTCAGCCTGTAGAGAGGAGGCTGCGCTATGTAGATGTAACCGGCCTCTATCAGCGGCGCCATATGTCTGTAGAAGAAAGTGAGAAGCAGCGTCCTTATGTGCGAACCATCCACGTCCGCATCGGTCATCAGTATTATCTTCTGGTACCGCGTCCTTGTCAGGTCGAATTCGTCGCTTATGCCGGCGCCTATGGCGGTGATGAGCGTTCTGACAGCCTGATTCTTCAGCATCTTGTCGAGTCTTGATTTTTCCACGTTCAGTATTTTACCCCAGAGTGGAAGTATGGCCTGAGTATTCCTGTCCCGCCCCTGTTTTGCGCTTCCTCCGGCGGAGTCGCCTTCGACGACAAAAATTTCGCATTTCGCCGGATCCTTCTCGCTGCAGTCTGCAAGTTTTCCTGGCAGGTTTGCGCCCTCAAGCAGTCCCTTTCTACGCGTGAGCTCCCTTGCCTTCCTTGCAGCTTCGCGCGCCTGTGAAGCAAGGACGGCCTTGCTGATGATGGCAGACGCAGTCTTCGGATTCTCCTCAAGATAGATGCTCAATTTCTCGTAGAGTGCAGATTCCACGACGCCTCTGATCTCACTGTTGCCCAGCTTGGTTTTGGTCTGCCCCTCAAACTGCGGTTCGGGCACCCTGAGGCTGACGATGGCAGTCAGCCCTTCGCGGGCATCCTCGCCGGCAAGCGGTTCCTCCCCTTCCTTGATCATGCCGGACTTCCTGGCGTAGTCATTAATCGTCCTTGTAAGACCACCTCTGAAACCAATCAGGTGCGTGCCGCCCTCGGCTGTGCTTATGTTGTTGACAAACGTGTGTATGCTCTCGTTATATGAATCGGTGTACTGCATGGCAATCTCCATCTGAATGCCGTCAGAAACAGCCGACAGATATACGGGCTCGGGATGAAGAGGTGTCTTCACAGCATTGAGGTACTTCACGAAGTCGACGATGCCGCCGTCATAATGAAATGAGTTGGATTTTGAATTTCTTTCATCCCTGAAGTTTATCGTCAGCCCCCTGTTCAGGTAGGCAAGTTCCCGCAGAAGCGTCTCTATCGTATCATAGTCGAAACTGAACTCCGTGAAGATGCTCTGATCCGGCTTGAAGTGGATCATGGTCCCCCTCCTCGGCGCTCCACTGACGTCAACGTTGCCCGGGGAAGGCTCACGCGTTATCATGGGTCCGGTCATTCTGCCCTGTTCAAAGTGCAGGTAGTGCTCCATTCCGTCGCGCCAGACTATGGCATCCAGCCATTCAGACAGCGCATTGACGACGGATAAACCGACACCGTGAAGACCCCCGGAAACCTGATAACTCTTCTTGTCGAACTTTCCACCTGCGTGAAGTGTCGACATGACTATTTCCATCGCCGGTCTGCCGTACTTCGGATGCATGTCTGTGGGTATTCCCCTTCCGTCATCCCGTACGGATGCAGAACCGTCGCCGTATATCGTCACGTCAATGTTCTTACAGAAGCCAGCCATCGCTTCGTCAATGCTGTTGTCGAGTATCTCGTAGACAAGATGGTGGAGACCCCTGTGGTCGGTGCTACCGATATACATGCTCGGTCTTTTTCGTACTGCCTGGAGACCCTCCAGAACCTGTATACTGTCGGCATTGTAACTGTTATCTTCCAAGTTGATCACGTCTCATTGTCAGGTGCTGATTCCCTTCCCATCCCGGTTTAGAAAAACCGTCTGGACACTTGCCGATTTGCATTATGGATTGTCCGTATAAATAACCTCTTTTTGGCCACCGTGTCCGGCGCCGATTCCGTTATTCGTAGTATATAAAGGGCTGCAGTCCTCCGGAATATCACGGGAGGCCGCAGTGTCCGTCATTTTCGGGATGCGCGGACGTCATTGCATTAGCGCCATGGAATCGGGATATTTTTCGTTGATCTCCTGCAGATAACACGACGGATCCTTTCCCCAGAGATTGCCGGTAAATGCAAGCGCCCGTCCCCTGAGGTTTCCGTTGCATGCATCGAGATACGGGCAGTTCTTGCACTCGAGAAGTTTCTTTCTCTCCTTCAGTTTGGCCACCGTGGCATCAGGCTCCTCCCATATGTGCCGCAGCTCTTCTATCCTGCCTATCGGCAGTTGAGTGAACTGATCGGGGTACACGGTGCCGTCAGGACTTATGTCTGCTATCCTCTCTCCTGATCTGTTTCCGCCGTTCTTTCTGAGAAGGTCCAGCACCCTCTTCTCTCCAGTCATGGCAAATATGTGTATGCCGTCCACAGCGTTGTCTGCAGTCAGTATGTCCGTGCCCTCTACGGTCTGCCTGAAGATACTTTCCGTCACCTCAAGGCGCGTTCTGTTGTCGATGTCCATTTCTGCGCCGCCTCTTCCTGCGTATGCAAGATGGTAGAAGCATATTCTTCCTATTCCAAGTGAATGCGCCAGCCCGAAAATGTCACCGACATAGGGTGCGTTCATACGGGTAATGGTGCATCTGAGTCCGACCTTTATTCCGGCCTTCGCGGCGTTTGCTATGCCTTTCAGGGACGCCCTGTATGCGCCGTCGACACCCCTGAATTCATCGTGCACACGTTGAGGTCCGTCTATGCTTATGCCTGCATAGTCAACGAGGCCTGCAAGCCGTCCGGCCATCTGTTCGGTTATGGCAGTGCCGTTTGTGGAAAGTCCGACCTTCATGCCACAGTCATTCATAACACGTATGAGCTCGACTGCGTCCTTCCTGACCAGCGGCTCACCTCCAGAAACGAGCACGTTGCTCACACCCATGTCGGCGGCAGTTTCAATGGCTTTCTTCCACACTTCAAACGGCAAGTCCGTGAATCGGTGTCCTCCGCCGGATGAGGAATAACAGTGCACGCACCGGAGGTTGCAGTTTCTCGTTATGTTCATCACGAGGACAGCGGGAAAACGATCATCTCTGCCGCTGTACCTGATGTGGTCGCCGGTCTGAGGTGTATTGTGCAGCAGTTTTGAAACACTGATCATGTTACGCACCAGTCCTGGGAACGGTATAGTCGCACAGGGGGTCTTCAGCCATCCAGTCGCGGCTGTTTGCATATGCCCTCGCCCTGCATCCACCGCATACTGTCCTGAAATTGCAGATGCCGCACTTGCCGCCGAGCAGCGAGCTGTTTCTCAATCCGGAAAACAGTGTGCCGCCGTAGATTTCCGCAAAACTGCTTTCCCTGATGCTTCCCGCCCTCAGGGGGAGGAAACCGCACGGATATACGGTTCCGTTGTATGAAATGAATGAATAGCCGTTTCCTGCCATGCAGCCGCGTGCCCCGTTCAGGCTCTTTCTTCCCTTCTCATCCGGTTTCTGTGGTTTCGCGCCGCGGTCGCTCATGATGCGTATGAGGTACGGTGCGCAGGTCATGCGCACCTGAATCCCTTCGGCCCGCCAGGCCGCTGCGACCTTCATTGCCGTGTTGGCCTGCTCCTGTGTAAGAGACATGGCCGCCGTGGCCCTTCCGGTGGGAACAATCATGAAAAGATCCCAGTAGGCCGGCTCCAGTGCGAGCACGGTTTCTTTCAACTCGGAGAGGACATTTATGTTGTACACACTTAGCGTGGAATTTATCTGAACAGGCACGCCTGCCCCATGGAGCGAAGCAACGGCTTTTGTTGCGATGGAAAATGCACCGTTCACACCCCTGAATTCATCATGTACAGGCTGGGGTCCGTCCACGCTTATGGACACAACCGCTGCACCTGCCTTCCTGATGCTTTCCGCGACGGTGCTGTCTATCCTGCTGCCGCTCGGAGAGAGCGCAGTGCGCAATCTCGACGAGCCATACTCAATCAGTTCGAAGATATCGTCACGCTTGAGAGCATCCCCGCCGCTTATCACGAAGAGTTTCACGTCCATTCCTGCCAGCTGATCTATCATGCCCCTGACCTCTTCTGTTGAGAGCTCTCCGGGAAGGCGGTGCGGTATGGCATCCGCCCGGCAGTGCCTGCATGCAAAGTCGCATGCTTTGGTGCTTTCCCATACAACCACATGAGGTGATAATGCCATGACCATGGGCCCTCACGATGCCTGTTCTTCACGCATCGTATTTCGGAGCTTCATGCTGAACTTAACATCATAACCTTATATGTCAGGCATTTGGAGGTACTGCGTTTTCCGCATTCTCCGCTTTTTCAACAGACACATCTGCGACGGTTTTTCTGATATAATAGGTTCCGATACGCAGCTCCCTGAAACCAAGAGATGAATACAGCGTCAGTGCTGGTTTGTTGTCCTCCGAAACCCAGAGTGTCATCCTCTTTTTTCTGGCAGCCACTGCTTCCTTCATGGCGTTCGTCAGCAGATACTTTCCCAGTCCTTTCTTCCTGTATTCGGGCAGGACCGCAATATCTGCAAGAAACGCTCCGTCTCCGATGTCGGTAACAGCTATCATGGCAACAGGTTTTCCCTCGATTGTTACACATCTGGATGCATTCGTTATTACTGGCCCGTATTCTCCGGAAAGCAGTGAACTGAACATTTTCCTGTTGTCCTCGGCACTGTTTGCAAACATGCCTTCGTCGACTGTTCCGGAATAGCTGTCCCAGTCCAGTTTCGAAAGCGTTTCCTCGCTCTGTTCTGTAATGGAAACAGTAGTGAAACTCCCTTCCGGAGCAGACGATTCAGGAAGACTCGAGAGATCCGCAGCCATCTCGAGTCTGCGCTTTCTCACGAAACCGAACGTCGATGAAGCCATCTCCATAAGCTCTTCCGGTACGTTAGGGTGTATGCCGCTGATCCTGAGCCACGTATCGCGCGGCATCTTCTCAACATACTTTCTGATTAGCAGATTTATGGCCTCAGCTGTTGGAGGCGTGTCCCCCCATGAAACAAATGCAGATCCCCTTCCCTCCTGCAGGTTGTACTGGATTATGCCCAGAATCCTGTCATCCTCAACTGCTGCAGAACAGAATTCCTCCCCCTTCCTGACGGACTCCAGTCGTTCATCGGCCCAGTTCGGCGGCAGTGCTTCACCGAATTGCCTTACACCGTTGCCAAAGCCAGCTATGAACGGCTTTATGTCTGCCTGTTCGGGGATAGCTTCCAGGACGCTGATCATGCCGATTGGATAGCTGTCATCGATAAAAAACTATTAGTGTCAATAAGAAGCATTGCGCTGTCGGTAACAGGATGAAAGCCATGGCGCTTGCCACCGATCGTCCTGGCGAGTGGCTGGAATTGACAGATATGCCGGCTGAAGAGCCTGGTGACGGTGAGGTGCTGATCAGAGTCGATGTGTGCGGTGTATGCAGGACGGACCTGCATATTGTCGAGGGCGATATCGGCAACGTCCGTCCCGGACTCGTACCTGGGCATGAAGCAGTCGGTAAGATTGTGAGGACCGGCGAGGGTGTCACCTCATTGAGCACAGGCGATGTGGTCGGCGTTCCGTGGCTCCACGGCACCTGCGGAGTATGCGAGTTTTGCGTTACCGGCAGGGAAAACCTGTGCCGTCGCAAAACGCTCACCGGTTACACCGTGAACGGCGGATATGCGGAATACATGCTCGCACTGGAAGCATTCACCATACCAATAGCAAGCGGTGTGATTCCAGCGCAGGCAGCACCCCTGCTGTGTTCAGGCATCATAGGATACAGAGCATTCAAACTTGTGAAGCCCGGACCGGGCGGCGTGCTTGGCATATTTGGTTTCGGCGGCTCGGCTCACATAACGTTGCAAATCGCGTCCGCTCTTGGATACGACGTTCGTGTCGTGTCCCGGAATGAACAACATCTGAAGCTTGCGATGCAGCTCGGAGCAACAGGGGCCATCGAACTGCATGGAAACGACTCCTCACCGCTGCGCGGAACGCTCGACGCCGCCATTGTCTTCGCACCATCGGGAAATGTCGTCAGACTCGCGCTGGAGTCTGTCAGGGCTGGCGGAAGCGTCGCGGTGCCCGCCATACATATGGATGACATCCCGCTGACTGATTATGAATCGCAGCTTTTCCATGAGAAGAAACTATTCAGCGTGGAGGCAAACACAAGGGCAGACGCCCTGGAGTTCATGAGCTTAGCCGGGAGAACGGGCATCAGGAGTGTCGTAAAGGAATACAGACTCGAGGATGCAAACGCAGCGCTGTCAGAACTTAAAGCAGGGAAAATAAACGGCAGCGCTGTTCTGCGCATTATTTGACTATCATAACCGAGACAGGGGAATCTGCGGCGACTCTCTGTGAAACTGATCCGAAGAATATTCCTCTCCTGAATCCTCTCCCTCTGTTGCCAAGTACAATGATATCCGGTTTCACCGCATCGGCTGTCTGTATTATCGCCCTGACAGGGTCTGCCTCTTTGACTATTCCCTCTACATTCAGAATGCCATTTGCCTTTGCATGCGCGACTGCATGGCTCACAAGCCGCCGTGCCAGTTTGACTTCCTCTTCCTGTTTCTCTATGACCATTATGCCTGTCTGCGGGGCATCCCCGCTGACGCGGAGGAGCACCGGATTCACAACATTTATGATGTAAAGTTTACCTTCACGGTTGTTGGCCAGAAGCCGGAAAGAAAACTCAAGCGCTTTCACTGACTTCTTGGAGGAGTCTATCGCGACCAGCACCGATCTTATCTTCAGCGGGTTCGGCGCATCTGCTTTTTCCATGCCTGACGACCATATTCTTGTCGGTGTAAAAAAAGCTATTGTGGTAATTTGCGACGAAGTGACAATATGTCGCAAAAGCGTCGATTGCTGCTTTGTCCTGCTTCCGGTGGCTGTGTCTGGAAAGGAACGTCAGGATTGATTCCGCATCACGCTTCATTCAGGAGCCACTGGAGGGAGTCGAACCCCCGACCTACGGTTTACGAAACCGTCGCTCTGGCCAGCTGAGCTACAGTGGCGCGGTGTCTCTGCTAAACAATTTTGGTATTTCTAAACTGTGTCAACAGTGCGAGTGTTACAGCTGCCAAATCTGCAGCACAGCAATTGATATTACCCGTGTCAATAGTCTACACCTGCAATGAGCTACGGCCGCTACTCGGATGTTCTCCGTGACGGTAATTTTCGAAGATTCTGGTTTTCGACACTTCCTGCAGACTTGGGTTACAGCATGTTTGAGCTCGCAATGACATGGCTCGCCATATCACTGAGCCATTCTGCAGCCATTACAGGCGTGGTTCTCTTCGTTGAATTTTCAACGTACTCCCTGACTGCCGTAATCGGTCCAGTCATTGATGCTCATCCGGACAAGCGGATGTTCATCATTCGCATCTTTCCGGTTCAGGCCGCCATCGCAGTCATTGTGACAGTGCTGATAGTCGTAAGAGCTATGACTGTGCCTCTCGTGATATTCGTGGCATTCTTAATGGCAGTACTCTGGGACTTCCCATGGCTCGCCCAGACAGCCATTCTTCCGCTGATCATGAAACGTGAGAAACTGCTGCAGGCCAACTCGCTGATGCAGGCATTTGGAGGAGGATCCACCATCTTTATCAATGCCCTCGCAGGCTTAATTATCGCTGCAGTGGGCGTTCAGGGCGTTTCTGCAATCTATGCGTTCGCATTCATGGCATCCGCTGCCGTCATGACTACGGTGAAGGTTCCACCTACATCAAAGCCTTCTGGAGGTGATATTCGCCTCTTCTCCGGTCTCAGGGAAGGGTGGCTGTATGTCCTTAAGGGAAGGAGAAAAGACCTCAGCGAACTCTTCTTTGTGTCCGGCCTGCAGGGCTTCTTTTCCGTCGCGCCGATTCTGCTCATGGCTGTCATATCTTTCATCAGCCTGAAAGGCAATGTTACAGAATACGGTCTGCTCAACGGCATATTCCTTGCCGGAGGTTTTACAGGTAATTTTGTTCTAGGCAAGATCAATCCAACACAGAGTTTGGGAAAAGCCATGCTTGCCGCCACATTCGCAGAAGGCTTTCTCATAGCGCTCAGTGTTTTTGTTGCCCGCAATATTGCAGCGCTCGATTTGCTCTGGTTTGCAATCGGATGCTGCGATCCGGTCTTCTACAACAGTCAGAGTTCGTACCTGCAGGCAACGGTGGACTCTGACCACATGGCGAGAGTAAAGGGCAATGCTTATCTGTTCCGTGGCCTCGGAAGGGGATCGGGCAATCTTGTCCTGGGTGTAATAATCCTGTATTTCGGTATAGCATCCGGGGCTCTTGCTTTCGGCTTCTCTCTGATAATTCTCGCAGCCTTGCTCTTTGGTGCAAATTCGCAGATGCGCAAGCTAGGCTATTCCTGATTATCAGCATTCAAAATCAAATGAATGAAACTTTTAATAGTTGGCAGAATGAGATTTCGAGCATTGATGCAATCAGACAGCGACCGTGCCAGACACAGCGCCATTATGACGATTCAGGGTGGTGCCGACACAATGAAAAAGCTATCGAAGGAGATCAAGGACGGCAAGTCGTCCGCGGTAGTCATACTTGAGAGATCCGCGGGCGCGGAAAAGGTGCATGGTTACATTTCCTATAAATCTGGAGCTATTGTCGAAGCGCTCTTCAAAGTTTCAGGTCCGGACGGCACGCTCGATTCGAAACAGGGCAGAGATGCGCTGAAAAAAGTCTGGCACGAAGCGCTTGACCCAAAGAGCAGGTTGAGGGTATATCGCATATCACCAAAAGATTCTGCAGCAGGTGGAGTTGAAGGAACAGAAATGAATCAGACATCATCCAGGAAGTTCAAGAAGGTCAGGGCAGCACAAGTTCCTGCGCCCGGTACAGCATCCGTGAAGGACAGCAGTAATGCCGTGAAGGAAGAGCTGAAGGATTCAGCTGACGATGGCAGCGCTGTCGGACAAGCGGGAAGTGAAGACGCTGCGATGAAAGTCACCGACGCCGCGGAGCACGATTCCGTCATCGAGACTTCTGTTATCGCCCCCGAGTTTTCCGGTACCCGCGCACCGGAACATGTGAGTGATGCCGATGGCGAAAAGCCCGAAGCACCGGAAAGCATGGAGCCGCAGTTCAGCAGCAGGACACAGCAGAAGGAACGAGCCAGAGGCGGTAATCAGAACGATGCAAAACAGCATGCAGGTCAGTCGGTAAGCGATTATGACGAAGTTTATGGTCTGATATTCGGATGGCAGAAGGGCCAGGAAATGCCGTGCCCTGACTGCGGCTCAAAGATGACAGGCCGGACATGCGACGCCTGCGGACACACTTTGACGGGACCCGATGTCAGATCAATTGGATTGAATCCGTCAATGCTTTTCAGCAACTACGTTGTTGGTCCGGGCAACAAATTTTCGTATGCGGCATCAGTGTCAATATCAGAGCAGCGTGACGACAACTACAATCCTCTGTACATTTTTGCCCCTGCGGGTTTCGGCAAGACTCATTTACTCAATGCGATAGGCAACATGTTCATTTCCCAGCGGCCGGAAGCCAGAGTTATGTACGTCGGCGCAGAGCGGTTCTGCGAGGAAGTGCATGAATCATCGACGGCCGGCAGGAGGGAGGCACTGCTGCGCAGGTTCAGGGGTCTGGACTTATTGCTGTTTGACGATGCTCAGTTCCTTTCCGGCAAGGATGACGCACAGGAGGAGTTCTTCAGCATTATCAATGCAATGCTGAAGAAGAACATGCGTGTGGTCTGCGCTGGAGACAGGACGCCGAAGGAAATCGGAAGTCTTGACAGCCAGATATCGACAAGACTGGAATCGGGATTGATGGTTGATATCAGGCCGCCGGATCTCGAGACACGGGTAAAGATACTGGATATGAAAATCAGGGAAGAGAATTATGTCATACCGCGGGATGTAGTGCGCTTCATTGCGGAAACATTCGAAGATAATGTGAGGGAGCTCACCGGTGCTCTGAACAGGGTCGTCGCTTACAGCGCACTAATGAAGCTGCAGCCCACTGTCGATATGGTGAAGCGTATGCTCCGCGGTACAGGACAGGAACAGAAAAAGGAGGGCGAACAGCGCTTCGAGCTGAAACCCGGTCACGGTTATCTCATAGAGGAAGACAGGCCGGACTTGTGCCACCTCCTGCTCCAGGAAAAGATCGCCGAAAAGTGGGCTGCGCTGGACATAACGCGTGTCAATCCTTCAAGGCTGCGCGGCAAGTATCCCGGACTCGAGAAGGCAAGGGTTATCTGGCTTACCGACAGGATCAGCGAGAAGGAGGCGACGCTTGAACCTTCGCTGGAAAAGATTGAATATGAAATAAAGGGCTTTATCGACAATAACTGCAGGGGCGGGGGAAGGGTCGTTGTGAACATAGACGATCTGCAGTATGTCATAAGCAATACCAATTTTGAGGGAACTGTGAGGCTGCTTAGGAGAATGCTGGATGAAATGTCGGAGCGCAATTCTCTTCTGATTGTTTCAGTCGGAAAGGACACACTTGGAAAACAGGAAATAGCCATACTGGAAAGGGAAATGGAACTGTTATAGAGGCGCCGTTGGACGGATTTGAACCGTCGACCTTATGGTAGCTGCGTTTTCTTAACAGCCACACGCTCTGCCAACTGAGCTACAACGGCAACGCCGCACGTTCCAGACGCACGGCAATATTAATCATTTATCCAGACAGCCTGCACTCAGTCTCCTATGACAGTCTTCAGCTCGTTAACGGTCTGACTCATTTCCATCAAAACGCCCTTCAGGTGTTCAAGAAACGGCCTTATTTCCGCCGTTGTAACAGCACCGTTGGGTGAAGGAATGATGAGCCCCTCCTGTTCCAGAATCCGCAGAGAATAACGGACTTTGTGCTGCGGATAATTGAGCTGTTCAGACAACTTCAGTATGCCAATCGGCTGATGGCCTATGATCGCCTTCAGAACGGCCACATGCCTCTTCAGCAGATCAATTTCAACTTCCATCTTGCTTGTCAGAGAATTCTTTTCTGGATTCGTGAGTATCTCCTCCGTTTGACGTGCAAAATAGTATCGTATGTCACTTATTAAACCTAGGTTTGGTAGATTCCACCAGCTGGTCGCTGGTTTTCTTTTGGTACCGTAATTGATTGCCGCGGTCACCTTCATCGCCGGCAATCGGGCACAGAACAGATATTCACAGTCGAACCCCGTACATCTCCCGGCAGCGAGCAGCATGTAGCAGATTGACTATGAATGAAAATATACGTGAGAGAGACTTCATTTCATTTCAACGAAAAGTCGATCAGAGCCTACGTCCGCAACGGAGCAGCATTCCCTCTGCCTGCCGGTTCATGTCCTGGAGCCTTGCCCTCAAATACAAGTTCAAGCGCGCCGAGATCCACTACGCCAGTGGGCCTGGCAGAGATGTGGAGCTCCGCCTGCTCATTTGGTCCCTTCGCTATATCCTTCCTCATGTAATGCTCCACCTTCTTTCTCAGATACTCTCCCTCATTGGCCATTCCGCCGCCTATGATCACGGAGGAAACACTGAGAAGCATCACGGCATTGGACAGCGCCAGGCCGAGATATCTGCATGCATTATCAACGATTTCCATGGAAAGCAGGTCCCCTTTCCTTGCCTCTTCGAAGACAGTCTTTGCGTCAACCTTCCCGCCTCTTTCTGCAGCTCTCTTTTTCAGAGACGTCTCCTCCCTTCCGAGTCTGTCGTTAGCAATCTTCTCGACTGCAAGTCCTGAGGAGATGGTCTCCAGACATCCGTTTTTGCCGCAGTTGCACTTCGGGCCGTCCATTATTACTGTGGTGTGACCAAGTTCACCGGCTACATGGCAGGCACCCTCGTACGGCCTGCCATTGATTATGATACCTGCGCCTATGCCTGTGCTCAGCGTGACGTAAAGGAAATCCCTTCCGTCCGCGATCCCGCCATATCTGAACTCTCCCAGCGCGCCCACATTCGCGTCATTATCAATCATCACAGGCACGCCAAGCTTCCCGGCAAGCAGGTCACCGAGTGGCGTGTCGCTCCATCCTTCGAGATTGGGCGATGCGACTATGACACCTTCCCTGCTCCTGACAAAACCACAAATGGCAACGCCGAGGCCGATACAGCCGGAAATGTTCAGCCCGTTCCTCTCCAGCAGTTTGTCAATATTTGCGCACACTTCCATAACAAGATCTGACGGTTTCCTCATTCTGTGGGTCGTGTCCACAATCCTGTCGTCGATAACTCCCGGCCTGCCTGCGACAGTAACGGATACCTTTGTAGCACCGACATCACAACCAAGTGCAAATTTTCTTTCGGTCAATCAATCAACTCTGAGGCATTGTCGCACTTATTCCAGTTCCAACAGATGGAATTGCGGCATAAACTTTAACGCATATAACAGCTATGCTGTGCTCACCGGGTGTGTAAGTATTGAAGCTGGGTGCAATAGAAGTTGATATACTCTCAATAGCAGAGAAGAAGGGAAAGGCTGGCATTGACAAAGAAGAGCTCCTTTTTGAACTGGCCAGAGTAATGAAGGGCATCGCTTATCCCGACCTTATGAAGAGAATAGAAAGACTGAGGGAAGGTAGTCTAATCACCTTTGAAGAGAACGGGCCGGACGACTTCACTGTTTTCATAACGGCACAGGGCACCGCCGCCCTTAAGTCCTGACTGAGCAATAGATTGGGCAGTTGGCTTTACGGACTCGTGCAAGTTGAGAACATAGCCTCATTGTATCCGGTGCTTCGAAGTGGTGCTTGGAAACAGGTCATGCAATTCTATTGCGGGGCCGTCGACCTTCTCCTTATCTTTAATACTTCTGGCAATCACATCATAAACAGCATTCTCAATCCCCAGGATGTTTTTCATCCTGTCTATGAGTTTGTTTGCTTCGTCCGAATCCAGATTCTTCCATTTGATCTCGAGCGCTATAAGCCTCTCAGCAGCGACACATACAACATCGATTTCAACTTCGTCTTTCCAGTATCTACCAACTTTGCCGGAGAAGGGAACGAGTTTCTTCCTGTATAGTTGAGGAATGGACTCCCTTGCGATAAGTTCGAACGTTTCATAGAGATACTGGTTGAATAGAGATCGAACATCGTCTAATGAGAAATTGCCGATTTCAATATTTTCCCTGTTAGGTAAAACAAATTTCGACCAAAACCTGACATAATTGCCCGCGACAATGTACACGGGCATGGCATTCCCAATCGCGGGCGATTCCCTTTTCAATATACCCCTTTCAGTCAGCACTTTCAGATACTTTCCCAGGTTAGTGATGGATACTTTTGACCTGTCAGCTATTTCTGAATAGATAGTGGCGCCGCTTTCTATGGTTGCGATTATGTTGATATATATCAGAGGCTCCCTCACTTCTGCACTCAGAAGCCACTCGGCTTCTTCGTACAGTATACCGGCCTTGTTGAATACGATGGTGTCAATGTTCTTCTCGGGAGAGATCGTGCTGTCGAAAGTCGAAAGGTAAAACGGAATGCCTCCACACAGAATGATGGTTGAAGCACTTCATACAATTTGACTGTAATTATAGGTGCACCGGCATCGAGGTTCGAATTTCCGCAGGATGACTGGAACCGCAGTTCATTTCAGGTTCGAAACTGATGCCAAAACAGTCTATGTGCGGGTGCCTGGAGATGAATATTATGGTTCGAACTTGGCATACATTGACCGATCAAACAGGTGTGATCATCGGTCAATCTGATGTCCAGGGGGCAATCCGTTTGCATCTTTCACTCAAAGTGAAGGTCCGAACCGATTTGAACCAGTCCGAGCTTCTTGGCCACGGATTGAGACTTGAAATTGTTCCAGCTTGTGCTGTAGAGGGCAACCATTCCTTTCATTTGTAGACATTCGGCCCAAGCCAGTACAACTTGAGGACCAAATCCCCTGCCTCTGAATGCCTCGACAGTGTGTACACCAGCTTCAGCTGCGTCTTGAAATGTTCTGGCGCTGTGACAGACTTAAACTGCCGCACCATCTGCCACTACTGCAAAAACCGGTTCCTTTAATTCCAGTTCGTTGAATAGGAAGGGGAAGTGTTTCCTCAATAAGGCTCTATTGGAACGTGATATCCGAATCGCAATATCGCTATCTCTCTTTACCTTCGGAAACATGAAGGCAGGACCAAGCCAGATTCTCCTTATCCGTTCCACAGTGTTAAGCGCCTCAACGATTTCAGTCAGACGATTTCCCGGATCAGTTCCGATGGCAGAACCAAGCTTGCTAATGGTAGTTTCATTGATGTCCTCCCTATAGCGTATTAAGTGTCCCTCCCCGGTCAGACCGATATACAGCATTGGAGCAGGCTCGTATGGTGGCTCATTGACAGTTGTAATCAGTCCCTTTTCGTTATGATTGAATAGGACATTTACATGAATTTCCATCATTTTCTTGATCGAATTCATAACATCTGGATCCCGAAGATTTCTTCCTGCATATTCAATAGGCATATGAAAGTCAATATTAGAAACTCACCGAATACAAGCCAGAATTGTGTACAGCTGCAGGAGATATGCTTTAATGTTCGAATCCATTGCGATCTTGTGAATGAGTTAGGATTACCTTTCGTAACCCGCAAAATAGATGGCCATTCTATGACAGACGATACCAGGGTTTGCCAATTCAATGAATCATGTCTCTCTAGCAGATCCGTTGTATCTGTTTGATTTTGTCAAAGTCACCGTCAAATGATACTATCTGCCTGATTCCATCCCTGGTCATTAACGCGACAGAAACCGAATCTGCCACGGAAAGGATCCCGTCGAACCTGAGGTGAACCGCCATAGCTAAATCCAGCAATTGCCTATCCACAGTCTCCACTGAACAACTGTCGATGAAATAATCATAGAGTGTCCTTGCCGCCTTTCCTCCCGCTCGGTAACCTATCGCGGTAACTGCTTCAGAAATAGTCAGAGTTGAAATCTTGAACCCCTGCGGGATCCTGCCTTTGACCGCCAATGCCTGGCGGTGCCATTG
>JAHEAA010000010.1:0-21566 GCA_019721035.1 Candidatus Sysuiplasma acidicola | reverse complement strand
GTAACCTATCGCGGTAACTGCTTCAGAAATAGTCAGAGTTGAAATCTTGAACCCCTGCGGGATCCTGCCTTTGACCGCCAATGCCTGGCGGTGCCATTGATCCTTTTTGTCCGCGAGAGCAATGAAATATGAAGAGTCAGCGACGATCATGTTTCCCCGCCTGAATCTCCTTCTTGGAAACCACCGCATCCCCACCGTGAGATGCGATGGCGACAATGTCGTCAATGCCCACTTTCTTGTAAGGCAGGACTCTTATGGTCTCTCCCTTGACACTCCACTCAATCATATCCCCTTCTTTGAGGCTTACCTTCCTGCGCACCTCTTTTGGAATAACGGTCAAAAATCCCTTGGATATCTTGCTCTTACTAGACATATCAATGACAATTGAAGATATTCATATATTTAGTGTCTTCATTTGTCTATGGAGTGAAAACACTTATTGACTTTGACTAATCCCACAAATTGCGCAAAAGGATCATGTGCAGTTGCCTGGATGTAGGCATTGAGGTTGGAAAACGGGATGCGGCTAATTGATTCATGAGCGGTTGAACAGAAGGGGCCACTACCGGCATGAAACGGCGGCATACGAGGGCATTGCCAATCACAAATCGGGCTGTTTCCTTGACTTCATGAAGTCATCAGTGAACAATGAAAGGCTTTCGGTGAACACTCTCCACACATCTTCTCTGGGCATCAATAGCAGATCGCTTCCATTTCGCTTGATGTAGACTTCCCTGGCATCTATTCTGAACTCCTTTGGAATCCTTACTGCCTGGCTGTTTCCACTCTTGAAAACCTTCGCGGTTTTGATTTTTGGCACATCACTGTATATACGTTTATGTGTATAGAAATTTGTGTTGCACAAACGCATCTCTATACACAGATCACAAAAAAGAGATGGAAAACAGCGCGATCAACTTGCCGGTGATGACAAGGCTTATTCCGTCCAGACTTCCTTGTTCGTTATTGAGGGAACTGATATCATAGCTCCGTTTGTTTTAGGTTTGAATCCGATGAGCATTTGAACTATGTGCGGCTGCCTGGATAAACGCATTGAAGTTCGAAATCATATGGCATGACATAGACATAGGCGGTGTCTACTTCAACAGGATAAGACTGTCACCCATGGCATCTGCAAGACCAGAAAAGTCATTATCTGCTGTAATGAGAGTTTCATTGTTTGCCAAAACGATGCCAGCAATCAGTATATCCGCTTCATTTTTCAATCTCCCGCTACTTTTCAGTTCGCGGTATAGACTGCCGGCCACTATCATCGACCGGCTATCAAAGTGGTATATTCTGACCCTGTTCAACAACTCATTTACAGTGGATTCCTCTTTCCTGGTTCTATAGCCTTTGAGTAGTTCGTAACCAGTGATGACCGTGATAGCTATCTCAGAGTGACCATCTGTCATAATCTCAGAAGCAGTCTCTTTTCCCCTCAGGTAGTCAATCACAACGTTCGTATCGAATATCGTCATCTCACAGATCACTTCTCGAAAACGAACGTCTTCTCTCTTTCCTGATACGTTCTTTGAGCTCTGTTGCCCCCTTGTCATCCATCTTCCAGGCACCGAATAGGTCCGAGATGTCCGTCTCTTTGTCCTTTAGTAGCTCAGATATCACTGCAGTGAAAGACTTTGCCTTTTCTCGCTCCTTGAGCTTGCTTAGCCTATTGTACACGTCTTCTGAAATCGCTATTAGCTTAGCCATGGGCTTAAATTAATATATTAAGTTATAAAGATTGCTATTACCCGATCGTAATCAGCCAGGTGCCATCTTCAGACCCCATATGTAGCGTCACATCAGGTCCGAATATGATAGTGAGCCGAAGGGCGTCTTTTCAAGCGGCGACTTTACTCGAAAGGCGCTGCTCTCATCTGTCTTCAATTCCAGATCTATAGGGTGTACAGAATCTCGCGTCTGGTGACACAGTAAACGTGAAAGAATGCACGGGATACCTCAGTTGCTGTTTAGTAAGGATTTTGACTCCTGATAGCGGCTTGCCGCCTCCCTAAATTAACTGCACTCCAGCTCAATCTATAAGCCTGGTATTCTCGACTCAGCGCTTCTCGATTATGGACTACCCGTGTTCGCGTTCAACTCCAATTTAACCAAATGCAATGCCAAAAATATTGAACTATCGCGTTCTATGGTCCTACCTGCTAATGGACAAATAAAACAATTGACCTTACTATGCATGCCATTGGCTGTTGGGACATTATGCAGCAAAATCACCGTCTCGGCCACACAACCGGGAAGTTTCATTCAATTCGACTCGTAACGGCCGTGGAACCACTTGTCCGCGGGCATAGACAAAGGGATCCACTTCTTCAGAATGTTATTGTTTTCACAATGACATTTGTTACATCACTTGTGTTTGTCGTTATGTCTTCAACCATTATCGTCATGCTCTCCAACGCGGCTGCATTGAATATTCTCGGCGGCAGCTACTATGCAGTCATGGCTATGGCTGTGGCGGGTCTTGCAATATCCCTGGTTTTGGCCTTGCTGTCGGGTCTTCGCCTCAGGCACAGTCTCTCCGGGCCAAGCGACATCCCCTCAGTACAATTCGAACGCGCATCAAGCAATACCTCAGCTAATCAGGACAATATATCTGGCATTCTAAGCTATATGGACGATGCAGAGAGAGCCATATACATGCTGATAGTGGATGCCGGAGGATCAATGCTGCAGAAAGATATAGTCGGGCTCAAGAAATATTCAAAGGCGAAGGTGACGAGGGCAATAGATCATCTTGAACGTGCCGAGTTGGTGGAAAGGTTGCGACACGGCACCACAAACTTGATCGTCGTCAAGGGGGCACACGAGAATGTGAACGAAGTGAAACGTGTTTCACCGTAGTCTTATACACTGTTTCAGCCCTTCAGTTCAGTACAATAAATGTAATGGCTTGATAAGTATGGCAACTCAGACAAGGTCTTCAGGCAGTTCCTACAGGGCATTCGTTGTTACCACAGGACTGATTACTGTTCTCAGTGTGTTGAGTGTACTTGTTACTTCAAGCATCCTGAACTCCCATGTCATGATTTCCAGCGGTACAGGCATATATTTTGGGTCGCTGCGCCAGGTAGGCGGTACCGGTTACATTTTCACAGGTATCGGACCGGTCACATCTATCGTGCTTGATGCAACGTTGTCGATCATTCTGCCTCTACTCCTCCTAACTCTCTTTATTGTCTGGACAAAGAAGCATGGTGAGACACAGGGGAGTGGTGCCGATAACTAGTCAGAAGCTGAGCAGAATTCCGGCTTACATAAGGAGCGGGAGGGGAAGAAAGGAGTTTGTGATGTTTTCGGCCCTGATTGTGATGGCAGGCGCCTCTACGGGCATTTATGCCATGGCATTATCAGAGCTGACTCATCCAGGCCAGATGCAGCCACTATTGAAAGCGGGAACTTCTATTCACATCACCTCTCTTGACCAGCGGCTGATCGGTGGGACATATCATCCGGAGAAATATCTTGGTGAAATTATTCCCTTTTCATTGTCCAGAAGCGGTGCTTTGCTTGGCAGCTGGCATTCAACAGGAAAGAGTGTGATGTATGTCACCGGGGTGAACTGGGTATGGGCGGAACTGCCCTGGCCCGGTGCTTATGGCGGCTCCTTAAACCAGACGCTACCCCCCGGACAGTACAAACTGATCTATGGCGGATACGCGGGCGATGTAATTACTATCGCAGATACCATTGGCATTTCCTATTACACTCCGCACAGTATATCCTCGTTGAATGTACACGCAGGGACAGTGATACACACTCATAACAGCTCTGTAGCATATTCATTTAACATCACACAAACTGGAACCATAGTGGGCAGTTTTCGGACGACCGGAGCGTTCACATTCAGCGTTTCTACGATATCAACTGGAAGCGGCTCGATCGAAGGACTTGGCGGCGGATTTTCATTTGGCTACACGAACTCAAGCACAGGAACCACAAATTCCGGTCCACTCACCACACCGCTGGAACCTGGCAGTTATGTCATCTCATTCTACGGGAGTCATCCATTTACTGTTACAGGCACGATCGAAGTGCTGAATATAATTGAGTGGAATTATGCAACATAGTGGCATACGAGGTCATACTGTGTCAAGACTGATGAGTTACGCAGTGGTTCCAGCACTTTCCTCTTTCATGCTTAGTCTGCTGACTATTTTATCATTCGAGTTTATTGGTTGGAAGATCCTTTTGCCTGTCATTCTTATCACTGTTGCATTTTGGTACATAGTCGCTTTTCTGTTTGTCCAGACATTTATTCGAATAGGGAGACACAATTCAATTCGGGCTCTCGGATACAGCGCGGCAGCAGGCTTGTTGCTAACGATCCTCTCGTCGCTCTCGGTTCTAGCGAATACCCCTATTTCTCTTGCCGGCCCACCCTCTTACGGCTATCCCTTTGTTTATTATATCCGGGGGTGGCAGAAATCTGGAATGCTAACGGGACCCTCGTTTCTCAACATAGCACTGACTTATTTTCTCCTCGATGTCGTTTTCTGGTTTATTATATCTTTTCTCATAGCTGCTTCTGTAGTGTGGCTTAGAAAATGGTCCGTGCCTTTCCTTGCCACCTGTTTTGCGGTTTCGCTGGCAATAATGGCTCTAACATATGGGATTTCAACATTAATGCTTCCTGGATTTGGAACAATTGGCGGTTACTATCACGGTTATCCTTGGACTTTCATCGTGACAAATTCGAACGTGAGCACTTCTGCAGCAATTACTTTTCTCACTTTAGGTTTCTTAAGCGACTTCATTTTCTGGTTTGTCTTTGCTTACTTCCTTATCGCTATTATAACACTCCTTTTCATAAAACTGAGGCGAATAGGAAAAAGTGCGCAGAAGTCTGTTCTATTGGGGTGACTGCGGCTGAAAATTACAGACTTCTGGAAAGGGAAGCATTCTTGCAAACGCACCCTATCAAAAAACGCTTATGGCCCAGGGCAGAATGACACATCTGCCTCATTTACAAGGTCTGAACTTCTGCCATCACCAAACTACGTGATGCGAATCAGGGTGGTTGCAAACGAGATTAACTGAAAGGGACAAAAAAGGAGCAAAGAATCGAGTTGGTAAATTCGGCACTGGTCGTCGAATTTTTGCCAGTTACTCCTGGCTGTCGCTGGGATTTTCAACAGCTGTCACATTGCTGAGCCTGCTGTTTGTGTCGGTGACATTCAGTTTACTGCCATGGGGCGGTCACTCGGTAAATCGAGGTTATCCCTTTCCATTTGTGATGTATAATTACCCGCCGCTTTTCCCTGTTGGTAACTCATCAACTCCGTATTACAGTTTTTCAGCAGCAGCTTATTTTTCTGATATCATCGCGTGGTTTATAGTCAGCGAGTTGATCTTATTTGGGCTTCTTAACCGACCCATAAGACAGTCGGCATATCTAATTGCCGGTGCGATACTCCTCACGCTTCTAAGCTTATTGTGGAGTGACAGTTCCCTGCTTAGTCATTTTCAAGGTCAACAAGTGGGTTCAGTGTACTACGGTTTTCCGCTTCCATTTTTGACTGTATTCTACGGCTTTCAGCAGGGTCACAGTTTTGATTTAATCGCAATGTCCTGGGACATGGTGTTCTGGTTTGGCATATTCATTGTAATCTATTCTGTCATCATTTACACTTCAGGTAAACGAATTAAAGTTACGAAACCGGGTTCGTATTGAAGCATTTACAGCACGGATGGACCTGAATTTCTCGATTCACAGAACATTGCAGTCGGGTTCATTCAGTTAGAGACTCCAATCGATAAGACTTGTCTGAGTTCGCTCTGAGTCAGAATGCAGCGTTTGATATTTCAGGTAATATGGCGATACCAATAAGCTATAAGCGTTTCGAGATTTCTATCGTCAATTGAGCATGGATGCATTGCTGCAGAAATAGGGAACAGAACACATCGAACTCAGTGATTTGTCTAAACTAAACCTGAATTCCAGCTTTGTTTTTCCTTCCCCCGGTTAAGTCTGATTAGGTTTGTACCACTTGGAATTCGCACCTCACTGTTCGAATCTGATGCCGGGTAGATTAGGTGCGGCTGCCGGGATTCGAACCCGAGTTTGAAGCTTGGGAAGCTTCAGTCCTACCGCTAGACTACAGCCGCATTCAGTCTGCATTATCGCTTCAAAGTGCGCGGACGTCGACCGTATTACGAGCGAAGCACATGTAGGATCGCGCCATATTTAAAGCCAGTTAATTGTAGCAAGGTGATTGCCAGAGCGTTGTGAGTCTCGTCGATTGGTTGCCCGGAATAGTTTGTTACCATCGGTCGATCAGCTGTGGGCAAAGTTTATAGCAGGCTCAAAATGGTGTTGCCGCCGCATATATGTTTCAGACCAGGCGCTACAGGCAGACCGCGATCTTGAAGATGTATGGCATCTGCACAACGAAGCGCTTCTGTCCACCAGCGCTCATCTGGGTAACGGGCCATGGGATGAAGATCTGAGAAATATAGAAAAAACGTACCTGGAGACCGGCGGCGAGTTCCTTGTTGGTGACGTCGGCAATGTAATCGTTGCTATGGGTGCGCTGAAGAGAATCTCCGAAAATACGGCAGAAATCAAGAGGATGAGAGTCAGGCCGGCACTTCAGGGCAGGTGTTTCGGCAGGGAGATGCCGATGAAACTCGAATCGGTTGCAAGCCAGCGTGGATTTCACCGCATCCTGCTGGATACTTCAGTCTTGCAAACTGCCGCCATTACGATGTACAGGAAACTTGGTTACAAGGAGATCGGTAGGGGAAAAATGAGGGATCTGGACATCCTATATTTTGAAAAGTATCTGTAGTGCGTTTTCTTTGCATTTTCGGCTCGCGCATTATGGATGCGCGGATAACACTTCCTCTGCCTAATTCGTTGCCGGTGACTGTGCGATCATGTTCGGAAGCAGAGCCGCTCATGCGCGCCCTGACTTCCATCATCAGGGGACGCGCATACGCTCATGAAGCGGCAGGCACCATCTGACAATCACACTCGCGAACGGTTTGCCCGGTTAAAACATCCGCTCGAAGTGTTTTCCCGGCTTCTTTCTCGGAATCAGCGGACGGGGCGCCGGTCTTTCAGGCTCTGGAAACGGTCCGCCGGGATCCGGCGCATCCGTGAGATAACCGGAGGATACTATTCCGGCATACTCCTCAATCGCAAAGTCATATCCACATTCTCCGATAATCGAAACTACATGTTCCTGCATCACTCAGAATCACCGCATTGTAATCAGCGAACGCATACTTGTTGAGGGAGTTTTACGGTATATCGTCACGTCAGTTCTCGTCCGCAGATCCACCGGCTGGCGTGTATTCCCCGATGCGGCCATGGCCATGTGTGTACATCCCGGATATGTGGCCCACGAGCCTGTGAGCCGCCTCTATAGCGGCAGACATGTCTCCGGCATCCGCCACCCTCACCCTGATTGTGAGAGTGAGTGATTCAAATAAGGCATCCACCTGCACCCGTCCGTCTTCCGTAACCCACTTCAGTATGGTTGTTCCATCCGAGCCTGAGTAACCGAACCACCTCAGTTTTCCGAACCATCTGCCGATGAGACCGGAAACAACGATGCGGCTGTCCTGAACGGGCGGAAGAACAGTCTTCAGAATCGTCACACCGGTATCGCCTGCGCCGGCACGCAGCGGCGTTGAGATTTCTCTGCCTCTTTCAGTGACAATATATCCGCCGTCAGTTCTGGCGAGTATCTGCTCTCTCTCAAGTCTGTCGATTATCCTGGAGAGTGTCTCGGAATGCGCACCAAGTCTCCTCCTCAGACCCTCGAAGGTAAAACCGAGGAGTCTCTCCTCGCCTATCACCCGGAGCACTGCCCGGTCTCTCTCACCAAATGCCGCGACGTCACTCTGCCCGGATTCAAGACTCTCATCAATCATCAGAAAGTTCCGCTCTCTGGGAGATGCAACGCTTCATGTGCTATATATGAATGCACTTCGTATTTCAGTGCGACCCGCTGCGATCCTACTTCAGCGTTTCGAGCTGACTCATTATGTTCCAGATGATCGTTCGGCCGTGAAGGGGTATGTTAGGGTCATTAGCCAGTTCGTCAAGAATTATATTGGCACTCGCCGATCTTACGTCGAGCGCCTCACTCTTCGAAAGCAGCTTGTTAATTGCTTCCGTCGCTCCTTTCCTGATATTCCGTGGAACCGAAGTGTCTTCGGCCAGTTGATTCAAAACATCGATTATCTGTTTCATCTTTTCGTCGCTTGACATGACCAGTTCACCGCCCATGATATTACACCCTGTACTCCTCTAACTCAGCACAACCATGATATCTACTTTGTCATCGAGCCGGGGGCCGTCCCACCGTTCATATCGATGTCCCATAAATTACTTGCGGGAGCGATCGGCCGTGCCAATTAATGTCTATTTGCCGCTGCGTGCGTGAAATGCGCTGTGTCAACGCACGACGCCAATGTCCTCCAGCTGCCCGTTCTCTTTGAATGCGGTGACCACCATCATTGTCTTCAGTTCCTTGACGCCCTTTATTGAGCCGAGCGTGTCCACAAGGAATTTCTTCACGCTGGAGTAGTTTTTGAACTTCGCCTTTACTATGATGTCTGCATCGCCGGTGACCATATATACATCGAATATTGCCTCATGCTTGGCCACGTTCATCGCTATGGTGTCCGCCTCCTTTGTATCCACCTTCAGCTGCACGATTGCCGTAACAGAATCGTTTCCGTAGAACGAATTCATTACCCTGTCAATGTCGCCCTTTTCACTCAACTGCATCACTTCTTTTTTCTGCCGAATTTCTCTTTTGTTCTGGAAACCACCTTCCTTTCCATGTCCCTCATATCCCTCGCTATCTCCGGGATGGTGGTTTCGATGTCCTTTGCAACAGAGTCTGCAAGCTTCATTAAGTCCCTGGCTACGGGTTTCGCTCCGTCCAGCGAGCTGAGCGATTTTTTCGAGAGTTTTTCCAGTTCATCGACCGTCCTCTTGAGCTCCCGTTCAGCCTTTGCGACCCCCCGCTTCAGCAGCTTCAGGGCGCGACTTTCCGCTTCTTCTGTCATATGTAGGTGTAGCGATTTACTCCTTAATCTCTTTTCACTTTGCGTGGAAGGTGTTTTTAATCAGTTCGCCGCATTCCTTTCTTCATGGCCGCCATATTTCAGAAGGATTCGGCCCTGATTGCCGACGAAGCAGAGGCAAGCAGGCTGCACAACAAGGGGTGTTACGGCGAACCTCAGAGCGGCGGCTCACTCCGGCTGAATCTTCTTGAAGCTCTCTACCTCTATGAAAGCGAACGCCTGAACATATCCGGCCCTGATGGACGGGAGATGAGTTTCGGCGAGCTTGTGACCTACGCATCCCGGAGGATGCGGAATTTCGAGGTCCGCTACATAGTGTACAGCGACATGAGGCGCAGGGGACTGATTGTCAATCTCGCCGGCGACTCAACGGACGGCATAGATTTTCATCTCTACAGGCGCGGCGACACACCCAAGACGGCCGCTCCGCAGGCCTTTGTCATTTCCATATCCGAGCGGCAGACATTTGATCTCGATTTCATGTTCGCCGTTTCTGCCGGCGCTGCCGGCACCGGGAAGGAAGTCATACTGGCCATCGTGGATGAAGAAGGGGACATAACCTACTACCGCATGAAGACCGTTGAACCGCACGCGCGCGTCAGGGAGCATTTCAGTCGCGCGTACAGCGGTATACTGCTCTCCGACAGGGTGCTCATACCTTCTGAGGAGGATGCGGCGGAAATGCGTTCCGCGGGTTTCTACGGCAACCAGCTTGGCACCGGTCTTCAGATATCGATGATCGAGGCAGCCTATCTGACCCGCAGGAAGATGCTGAAGCTCGTCAGTGCCAGGACCGGTCGCAAGGCCTCGATCTCCGCTGTCATGGACATGTCCTCAAGACTCGACAGTTCATTCGGGGAGAAAATGGCCGTCTATGATGACATGAAAAATCGCGGTTTCATAGTCAAGACAGGATTCAAATATGGTTCGCATTTCCGTGCCTATGACGCCGACCCGGAAAAAGCGCATGCGAAGTTCCTCGTTCATGCTGTTTCACCGGGCTATGCTGCAACCTGGCCCGAGATATCCAGGGCGGTGAGACTCTCCCACGGCGTCAGGAAGGAAATACTATTTGCGAGGGCTGCTGCCAGCGGCGTTACAGGCTATCTTGAGCTCAAGAGGCACATACTGTAGTGCCTGCTTGTGTTCAGAGCTCAACCTCTATGCCCAGTTTCTCTGTAAGTTCCTTGTATCTGTTTCTGATTGTAACCTCAGTGACGCCGGCCACGTTTGCCACTTCCCTCTGCGTGCGCCTTTCGTTTGCCGTTATCGAAGATATGTATATGGCAGCTGCCGCAACGCCAGTCGGGCCCCTTCCGGAGGTGAGCTCCCTCTTGCTCGCTTCCTTGAGTATCTCAGCGGCCTTTGCCTGCACGTCACCGCTCAGTTTGAGCTCGCTGCAGAATCTGGAAACGTAGTCCTGCGGTTTCGTTGGCATCAGTTTCAGTTTCAGCTCTCTGGTCATGAATCTGTAAGTACGGCCGATCTCCTTCCTGCCCACCCTGCTGGAGTTGGCAACTTCATCGAGCGTTCTCGGCACATTGCACTGTCTGCACGCAGCATACAGCGACGCAGCAACGACTCCCTCTATGCTCCTGCCCCTGATCAGGTTGTTGTTGACGGCCTTTCTGTAAATCATCGCTGCAGTCTCCCTGACATTCCTGGGGAGTCCCATGGATGATGCCATCCTGTCCAGCTCGCCGAGCGCAAATGCAAGATTTCTCTCGGTTGCGTTGCTGACCCTTATCCTACGCTGCCACTTCCTCAGCCTGTACAGCTGTGCCCTGTTCCTCGTGGGTATGCTCTTTCCGTAGCTGTCCTTGTTCTTCCAGGATATCTCAGTGGAAAGTCCCTTGTCATGAATGGTATACGTCATTGGCGCGCCGGTTCTTGCTCTCTTCTCTCCCTGCTCAACGTCAAAGGCCCTCCATTCCGGTCCCTGGTCTATGAGCTGATCATCTATCACGAGTCCGCATTCTTCACAGATGAGCTCGCCGCGTTCGTAGTCCCTGACCAGGTGAGTGCTGCCGCATTCAGGGCATCTCTCAACTTCTTCTGCTCCTTCCCTTGTTTCCTTTGCTCTCGCCATCTGTTTCACTTTCCTGGATGTACAGTTCGAGTCCGACCGCGCCTGTCCTTCCAAAGTTTCTTCCGGTGCTGACCGAGACGAACGGTTTTTCCACGCTTCCGATAATTTCCTTCACGACGCCGACGCCTTTTCCCCTTCTGTCAAAAACTCTTTCATTCTCGAGCGGAGCGACGACTGCGTCCACAACGATGCGTCCCGCCGAATCAGAACACTTTGCAACACCTAGCAGACGCATATATTCACCAAAAGTATATATTACAGCACGATAGCACTAGTATATAATACTTAGTATCATTTTCCGAAAATCGTATGAGGGGACGCATTCGGGCACCCGAATAAACGGTCGCCGGGCGCGTCCTTTGACCCGGCGGCATTCGTGGAATACAGCTGAAGACAGTTGGTCAGCAAATATGCAGAGCATCCGCTGGCATTTGTGAAGGAGTGGTGGGAAAAAGTGTTTGTTGGTCAGGAACGCTCAACCAAATAGCGCCCCGAGTCCTGCAGCGGCTTCCTCTTCCGAAACAGCCTCTTCTTTCTTCTCTTCCTTTTTCTTTTCTTCCTTCTTCTCGGGTGCAGCATGTGACTGCTGGGCCGGTCCCGCAACTACAGCGGCACTCGCAATGGCTTCCTCAATGTTGATACCGCTGAGCGACGCAGTGAGCGCCTTAATCCTGGACGGATCAGGCTCAATGCCGGCTGCTTTTATCACGTTCGCCACACTCTCTTCGTTTATTTCCTTTCCAGCACTGTGCAGAAGCAGAGCGCCGTAGATGTATTCCATTTCTCTCTCTCCTAAATGTTGTTTCCTTGTTCAGGCTTTTTCTGTTCTCTCTTTCAGGGCGGTTGCCTGCATGACCGCTTTTGAAAGCAGGAGCTTTGCAGTCTCCTCTGTTGGTATGCTCGCATTAACGCTCAGATTCACTGCCTTTGTGTGTGCATCGCCAATCAGGAAACGCACGCTCTCAGCAGTGAAATACCTTCCCTTCACGGCAAGCGCAAGCGCTTTTGCCGAAGCGGAAGCGATATCTTTCCTCGTCTGTTCGTCATCGACGAGAAGAACATCACGTCTGAATATGAGTCCGTCCTCGAATATGGCCTTCACATCGAGACCTGCAACCAGCGGGTATATTTCGAGTTTTGTCAGCGCCTGGGCTATGACGGGTGAAATGATTTCACCGCTCTTGACTAGCAGTTTGTCTTTCTTTATCACCACCTTGCCGGACTCGATGGCGGCAGGCACACCCGCTTTCTGAAGTTCACCCACAATCGGACCGGGCTTGAACGATGTCTCTCCAGCCTTGATCTCGATGTCAGCCGGCGCTATTTCTCCGCCCCTTGCCGCCAGCGGCGTCTTGTTCTTTTCGAGTGCCCTGAATAATTGAAACGGATTCTGCTGAGATGATATGATTGCCGTCTGGTCTTTGGCCACTTCCGTTTCCAGCAATTCGACGCCTTTCCTGTCTGCAGCCACATCATTCATTGCCATTTTCAGCAGGCTGCTTCTAGACACGTGTATCTCAGCCACACCTGTCAGTTTCTTTCTGATCTGCTGGAACTGCGATGCCGGAAGGCCCCTGATGCTGGCGACACCGATGACCCTGGAATCCCTTAAGGTCTGGGAGAGAATCTGCCTGTTCTTTTCCTTCCATTCTCTGCTGTGTGCCATGAAATCACCTACATTATCCTGACGGCAGGTCCCATTGTCGTCTTGACGTACGCCGATTCCACGTTCAGTTTACCTTTCTCAAGCTTCCCTATGACCCTGTTGAGTACCGTGTCAATATTTTCCGCAATTTCTTCCGGTTTCATCTTCTTTGTGCCCACGTGTGTCTGGAAGGTTTTTCTCTCCTTTGACCTCACAGACGTTGTTTTCTTCAACGTGCTGATAACCGGAGCAGGATCTACACCCGGCTGCAGAGCTCTTGGAATCTTCCCTCTTGGACCAAGGACAACTCCCATCCGTTTACCGATGACTGCCATGAGAGGCGCCTCTGCGACAAAATAATCGTAATCTCTTGCAAGTTTCTTGGCAACCTTCTTGTCGTCCATGTAACGGCCGAAATCATCCGGTGCAATCACAAGATCGGCAATATTCTTGGCCTTGAGCGCCATTTCGCCGCCACCAAACAGGCACACCCTCACCTGCTTCCCTCTCCCGCTCGGAAGTATGATGTCCTCCTGGATTCTGTTCTTGGGAACAGAGAGATCGACATCCCTTAGGTTTATGGCGACTTCAACACTCTCTTCGAAATTTCGCTGTGGTGAAAGTGATAATGCCTTCTCCACTGCCTGAACTGTTTCAGCGTTTGCCAAACAAACATCTCTCCTGTAGTGCGGCGAATCGTTGGCGATTCTCCTACAGTCTGACTCAAGGTAATATATGATGCATTTAAACTTTTGCCATCTTTTTTCTCGTAGGGCACGGACTCGATACGCTCAGCGCAACCTGCTGTCCCACGCTCCGGAGCTAATCTCCGCTATGATCTCCTTGGGCTCCTTCCCTTCCACCGTCACGCCCATGGACACACAGGTTCCGACGACTTCTCTCGCCCTAGTCTTTACGCTCTTGCCAAGGGATGAATCTTTCTTCATTTCGGCAACCTTCAGTATCTGTGCCATCGTCAGATTGCCGATCTTGGATGCCTTCGGACTGCCCGAGCCCTTCTCCACTCCTACTTCCTTGAGTATGAGTGCAGTCGTGGGGGGTGTTCCAACAGCAATCTGGAAACTCTTGTCTGCGTTTATCTCGATGGTAACCGGAACCTTCATTCCGCTGAACTGTTTCGTTTTCTCGTTAATTTCAGAGACTATCTTAACGACATTTACGCCCATCGGTCCGAGTGCCGGACCAAGCGGCGGGCCAGGCGTTGCCTTGCCCGCATCTACCAGAACACTTATTCTCTCTGCCATTTTTGTGCACCTATTGTATCTAGTTTTCCTTCTCGATCACTCTTACGTGATCTCCTCTGACTGTGACAGGTATGGGGACAACCGCTTCAAACAGTTCAACTGTTATCTCCTCTTTGCTGTGGTCGATGCGCTGTACGCGCGCCTTTTCGCCTTTAAACGGTCCTGAAATCAGTTCCACTATGTCCCCTTCCACTATGCCGCTGACCGTCGGTTTCGGTGTCAGGAAGTGGCTCACTTCCTCCAGTGACGTCTCTCCCTTAACGAGGCCGTGTGTCTTCCTTATTGTCCTGACTGCATTCTCAATCTTGTCGGTATTCATCGCTTCCAGGAACACATATCCTCTTATCGTCGACGGTATGAGTATGGAGTAAATGCCCAGCTTTCCTGTTTTTGCCTTAGCTCCGATAGAATCGGCAACTTCCCTCTCCTGGCCAATCGCCGTCTTGACTGCAAGTATTGAAGGGCGAACGTATATCTTGAACACTTCCGAACCAGTGATCCCGCCAGAGGACACAGTGAGTGATATCTGAGTATATTCTCCGAAAGAGGCTCCGGATGCAGCAGAAGCATGAACTGTCGCAAAGTGTTTTCCCGCATCCAGTTTCGCTTCGAACTCGCTTGGCAGGTTTGTCAGGCTGTCCCACTTGAGCACGCCGTCCAGGTAAAGCCTGACCTGCCACTCCGGAGACCCCTCCACCTGTGAAAACAGTTCCGATTTGATCGATAGATTGTAGCGCGATTCACCTTCTGTATCTATGTGTGTTATGAACTCAGTCTCGCCGGAAACAGGGACAACGCTTTCCTTCGGGCCGTCGACACTCAACGTGAATTTCCTGCTGCCCTGACTGCCGACCGTTTCTGCTGAAACATCAAAGGACATGTTGATTCTCTCCGTCAGCCGAAAATACCGGAAATGTACTGCGGAAAGTGCGTCCACAGCAAGTAGAGAAGGAAACCCAGTCCTCCGATGAGAAAAATGCCGATGGAAACCATCTGGACCACTCTGGTATACTCTTCGAGAGTGGGCTTCTTGGCCATCTTGAAAATCCTTCCATACTTTCCCTTCCCGACGTTCCTGAAACGTTCCTCCAGCTTTCGCTGTACTTCATAGGTAGTTTCAGTGAAGTCGAACGAAGAGGTCGTGTTGCTCAATCTGTTCACCTGCTTTCAGCACATGCGGTTTTATCGGTAGTTCTCTGAAAGCATCAGCCATTCTGCTTAATATGCTTTTCCTACTTCCGTTGAGCATTTGCGGCTCATTTCAGGTGTTCCATAATATCCTCATGCGATCTTGCTATTTTCTCCGATGGTGTTGCATCTATGTCAACAAATTCCATGTCCAGCCATGCATGCTCTGTCCGCAGCACATCATTCCTGCTCATAATGCCGGTGTAGAGAAACTCGAGATCCCAGTGGTGCCTGAGGCCGGGAAACCTCTTCGGCTTGTAAACCTCTGAATAGACAGCCGGTCCGGAGAATCTTATGTTTGTGTTATTGAGTTGCTCTTCTGCTATCCTCCGCGCACAGTCATCCGGTGCTTCGCCGTACATCAGATGGCACGACGGGAACATCCATCCACGACTGTGGACCTTCACCCGTTCACTGTCAAGAGCGCCTATGTGGTCCCAGGGTCCTGCCGGATTCATGTGTCCCATCAGGACTCTTCGTCCAGTTTCGCTTTCTCTGATTATCAGGAATACCGAGATGCAGAATCCATCTTCCGGTATCTCATCTATTCCAAGACCTGATCTTCCGCCCTTCGCAAATGAACAAAATCTCCGGTCTGTTGACATTGCTGTGCAATGAATACGATTGCAAATATAGTTACGCGGCTGCAGTGCCTGCCGCTGTCTGGCCAATTACCTTATGAAATCCATGTCAATGCTCTTCGTCTGAACGTTGTCGGCCGGTCCAAGTATGTGCTTGGACTTGACACCGGTCAGGACTACCATGACGCGCATTCTTTTCTCCAGCGTCGGGTCCACGGCAGCACCCCAAATAATTCTGGCCGAAGGGCTGATCTTAGTCTGTATCATTTCTGCCACCTTTTCGGCCTCCGTGACTGTCATATCGTTTCCGCCCACCACATTCACGAGCGCACCGTTTGCAGCAGATATGTCAACATCGATGAGAGGGGAGTTCACTGCCTCATTCACTGCGTCACCGGATCTCTCCTCTCCTTCCCCTTCGCCGAGGCCGATCATTGCAACGCCTCCTCCCTTCATTATCGTCTTAAGATCATTGAAATCAAGATTGACGAGTCCCGGTTTCGTTATTACTTCAGTGATGCCCTTTATGCTTCTGACCAGCACCTCATCCGCCACCTTGAAAGCGGCGTTAAGTGAAAGCCTGGGCACGAGTTCAAGAAGCTTGTCGTTCGGTATCACAATCACCGTATCTGCAACGTTCCTGAGGCGCTCGAGTCCCCACTCCGCATTCTCGGCTCTTATGGCTCCCTCGGCCTTGAACGGCGACGTGCATATCGCTATTGTGAGTGCACCCATCTCCTTTGCGAGTTGCGCTATGAACGGGGCGGCTCCGGTTCCTGTTCCTCCCCCCAGTCCCGCAGTTATGAATACGATGTCCGCTCCCTGAATCGATTTCCTGATGTCATCTTCCGCCTCTCTCGCCGCTTCTTCGCCGACCTGCGGAAGTGCTCCTGCTCCAAGCCCGCGCGTGCTTCTTCGGCCGAGAAGGATCTTGTGCGGAGACCTGATAATCAGCAGATGTTGGGCGTCCGTGTTTGCCGCATACATTTCTGCACCTGTAATGCCCGTCTCGACGAGCCTGTCTATCGTATTTGTGCCACCGCCGCCGCAGCCTACTATCTTGATGTTTGTCCTGAGGCCGGACAGAATCTTTATCAGCTCGTCATCTTCGGCACTGTAAGCAGATTCCGAATATGATTGATCCAACGGCACGTCTTCCTGAGAAGTTCTCGATATGGCATCATTCACTAGCGATTTCATAAATTCAACCTCGCATCCCATCATTGTCACGGGCAGGAGCCCGTGTATTTAGTCCTTATTGAATCTCGGCATTTTAATGTTTCTACCATCGCTGCCCGGTGTTTCAACCTGCAACAGCAGGCACCGGCCCTGAACTGGCGCGCGCGTATTACTACGGCGGCACGAATCTGAGGAGTTCAACGCCGCGATTCTGCCGTCATCGAGTCGGATCATGCACATTTTTCATTGCTGTTTTGCGCTCGGCATAGGAAAACACCGGAGTTGCGTTTCCAGGGTGTGCCGTTTCGTCGGCAGGCGGCCTGACGAAACAATTCATTGCCAAGGTTTTATTCGTGAAATGTACAATCAGGTGGTTATGCCCGTCTTCAGGGTCGTGCTTGTCCGTCCGGAACATGAGGGCAACATCGGCGCAGTTGCCCGGTCAATGGCCAATTTCGATTTAGCCGAACTGTACATGGTCTCTCCGGTACCCATAGGTGACGAAGCCAGGAAGAGGGCGAAACACGGCAACTTCATACTCGATTCTTCAAAAACAGTGGAAACGCTCGATGATGCGCTGGAAGGCTGCGACACAACCGTCGGCACTACGGGCATAAGAAACACAGGTGAGGGCAGGTTCCTCAGAGTCTGTGACACTCCTCACGAGTTTGCACAGAGAGTGCTGACTTCAAAGAGGAAATACGCACTGCTCTTCGGACCAGAGGGACTAGGTCTTTCCAACGATGAGCTCCATTTGTGCGATCTGATAGTCAGCATACCGACGTCTGACCGCTATCCGGTGTTGAACCTCTCCCACGCAGCGACTGTGCTCTTTTACGAGCTTTTCATGGCAAGATATGAACCGGTCACGGTGAAAGCATCGCTGCGTGAAGACAAGGAAAGGGTCAACGAATATTTCGGAAGGCTGCTTGAATTGTCTGATTATCCTCTCCACAAGAGGCAGAAGGCCAAGCTGATGTTCAGGAGAATCATCGGAAGATCCTCACTTTCGAAATGGGACTTCTTCATACTGATGGGTGTGCTGTCACGTTCGTTGAAGACAATGGAGAAAGGAAAACGTCGCTCCTGAACCGCACTGATCAGAACGCTTCCGAACCAACGCCAGTAACAATCGCTGTCATGCTCAGCAGCGGGCTTTCTCTTTCATCCTCGCGCGCACCAAGTATGATGTTTGCATATCTCCCAAGAGAATCGTGTGCCTGTTCCAGTATCCTGTGCACTTTTTCCAGCGTCAGCGACTTGCCTCCCGAGACGTGTATGATTGCACCTTTTGCATCGGAAATGGACTGCTGCAGCATCGGAAGTCTCACCGCGTCCCTGACAAGCGAATAAACATCCTCATTTTCGCTGAATATCATAGTCGAAGTCTTGCCGCTCCGCATCACAGAGCGCAGATCTGAATAATTTATATTCAGCAGGGACGGTCTGACAAGCGCGTTCGTGACATTCGAGACGAGGTCTGATATGAGTGTATCCATCACCGTAAAAGCGCTGTGCATGCTCTGATCCGGAAACGCGGCCGCAAGCCTGTCGTTTTCAAGCATCACTGTGCTTTCGGATAGGAAGACGAGCTCCCTGAGGTAGTCTCTTGCCCTCTCCGTCCTTCCCTTCTCGAATGCGAACGGCATCGAAACAATTGATACCGGCAGCACACCCGCCTCTCTGGCTGCCGAAGCAACAACAATCGACGATCCGGTTCCAGTCCCCCCTCCCATGCCGGCGAGTATGAAAACCATATCCGATCCTTCGATCTCCCTTCTTATGGAGTCTTTAGCTTCTTCAGCGGCGCGCCTGCCAAGCTGAACATTGCCACCGGCCCCTCTCCCTCCGGTAGTTCCTCTTCCTATGAGGAGTTTCTTGTCAGCCCTGATACTGAGAAGATGCGCGGCATCTGTGTTAAGCGCAACGGTTCTGGCTACGCCGGTTATACTCCGGTGAATACTGTTTATCGTGTTGTTGCCGGCACCGCCACAGCCTACGACTGTCACTCTGGGATGAGCGTGCGGGTATGTGTCTGCATCAGAAAAATTTGCTGACATTACAGGCCGGTTTCACTTCTTCTCCGAAATTCTCGGAGACATTCTCCGCCTGAGGTACTCCCTTACTGCATTTCTTATCGCGTCGTCCACTGAAACGGAGTCTCCTTTTTTAACGAGCTTCTGCAATTCAACGGCATTCCCCTTGGGAAGCTCCACTGTTATCTTTTCAATATGTCTCGGTGAAAAGTTCCTGTCTATGAACTGCTCTATTGCCGCTCTCATGACTTCCGAAATGTTGGAATATTTGCCGTTTGAAACGAGTGTTTCCAGCGCTCCCAGACTATCATGATCAAGCCTGATTGTGACTCTTTCCGACTCAACCATTTCTTAACACCTCACAGCTACTTTATCCGTCTGACGATTATACCAATATCAGCCGACAACAATATGATGCGGGTGCTATTTATCGTTATGCACAGGATTTCCGTTTACAGCAATTTTGAGCACGGGAGTAATGCTGGATTACCGCACTTCCAGTCTGACGTCTGTCCGCCTTCCGGTGAGGAGCTTCAGCGATATACCGGTGTAAGCCATCCCCTGCGGTTGTCGTCCTTTCCCCTGACTGCATCGTTGAAAATCGCGACCAGCTCTGATGTTATCTTTCCGGGCTTTCCGTCGCCGATGACTCTTCCGTCGACGCTGCCGACCGGACTTATCTGGGCAGCTGTACCGCAGAGGAACAGCTCATCGCACGTGTACAGCTCTGTTCTTGCAACGTCTCTCTCCACGACATCTATTCCGCTCTCGGCCGCAATAGATATGATGGCATCTCTCGTTATTCCCTCAAGTATGTCTGCCGACAGCGGCGGAGTTATCAGTTTCCCCTTTTTCACTATGAACAGGTTCTCGCCAGGTCCCTCAGAGACATAGCCGTTCTGTGTGAGCAATATGGCCTCGTCGTAGCCAGCATCCTTTGCATCCATGGAGGCCAGCATGCTGTTGACATAGGAACCGTTTACCTTGGCACTCGGCGGCAGCGAGTTATTGCTCGGTCTGACCCACGAGCTTATACCCACCTTGAGCGCTCTTTCCTCTCCGAAGTAGTTACCGAGTTCCACCGCAAAGACGAAGTAATCCGTGCTCTGCTTCAGCGGCCTGAGTCCGATTGGCCCCTCGCCGAAATAAACCACAGGTCTGATGTAAACGTCGGAATGAAAATTGTTCATGCTCAGGAGTTCGACGATCTTTTCCGAAAAAGCATCCACAGTGAGCGGTTGTTTTAGCCTGAGTACCTTTGCGTTGTTCAGCAGGCGGACAATATGCTCCCTGAGCCTGAAGACAAAAAGCTGCTTGCTGTCCGGCGATGCATACGCGCGTATGCCCTCGAACACGGCGCTGCCGTATAGGAGTGCATGTGTGGTAACGTGCAATTTGGCATCATTCCAATCGACATGCTCGCCGTTCAGCAGTACTACCTTCCTTCCTTCTGTCATGTAATCTGCACCATTTGTACCACAGGATGTGTCATCCCGATTTAATGTTATTCTAAGCACCAGCGCAATTCAGCGTGCCGGTTCGGGGCCGCGGGGAATTCCGGCAATGCATTCGGACCCCGGACCTTCTGGTTAAAAGCCAGTTGCTCTCTCCAGGGGGTTCAACCCTACCTAGCTGAGCTACGGCCCCTCAGGCTCGCAAAGAGAACAGTTATTATTAACCCTTTGCAGCCTTAAATTTCTCAATATTGTGTTCCGGCATACCGTTTCCGCGGGATCCGGTTGTTGCGCTATTGAACGCATATTGTGTCATATTCCCTCCAATCCGCCTCCTGACACACGCAATGTCAGGCATTGCGCAGAAGTCGATAGCGGGAGGACGAAATGTCATCACTGCGACATCATGATTTTAATCGGAGCACACAATTCGCGGCGAAGGCAACGGGTAAATGATATGGTCGAGACGACACATTTCATAGTAGGGCGGGCCGGCGAAAAAGACATACCTGTGTTAATCAGGCATAGAATGTGCATGTTCAGAGACATGGGTAATTACATAGAGGAGGAGATACGCAGCGCGGAAGTGAATTACGCGGCATGGTTGCAACCGAGGCTTGCCGGAGGGGAACTCGTTGCGTTCGTAGCACGCTCCGGTGACGGAACTGTGACGGGCAGCGGATGCGTGTGGTTTCGCGACGGACAGCCAAGACCAAAGATTCCTGAGTGCACCGTTCCTTATCTCATGTCCATGTAGACCCTGTCAATTTTCCCTGAAATATTGACTTGAAGGCTTCCGCTCAGCATCTTTGTATTGCTGTATGGCCTCATCAGCCTCCCGCTCCTGCCCGGGTCACGGGCAGACACACTGGGTTGGACCGTGACCATATGTTCATGGCTGCGTTGAAGTCACGGTCATGTGTGGCACCGCACTGGCATTGCCACACCTTCTCTGCTCCGAGTCTGCGATTCACCTTACCGCACGCGGAGCACTTCTTCGACGTCCAGGAGGGACTCACGTACTGTACTTCCACTCCCTCCCATGCAGCCTTGTATTCTATCG
>JAHEAA010000009.1 GCA_019721035.1 Candidatus Sysuiplasma acidicola | reverse complement strand
AAAAACCGGAACCTTGATTTCCTTTCCGATCTGTTCCAGCTGATCTATTGCTGCCGGCCGGTGGACATCTGCGGCAATGAGTCCTACACTCAGTCCTCGTTTGGAGAGATACCTGGCTAGCTTCCCTGCAGTTGTTGTTTTACCCTGCCCGTAAAGTCCCACAAGCATTATCGTTTGTTTGGATTTGGTAAGCTCGGCAGATGTGCCAAGTATCGCAGCCAGCTCGTCATAAATAATCTTGATGACGTGCTCCTTCAGACTTGCCCCCGGTAGCACTTTCTCGTTGATCGCCCTGTACTCTACTTTCCTGGTAAGCTCGAGAACGATGTTCACATTCACATCAGCCTGCAGAAGAGCACGCTGTATGTCCTTGGTAATATCCTTAATGAATCGCTCATCGATGTTAGCCGAACCTGTAATCCTCCGCACTACAGACTTTAATGATGCTCCGAGACCTTCAAGAACCAATGCAAACACCAGCAACTGGCATTCAACACAATGCGCGAACTATTTTAATGTTACAAAAAAAACAGCACTCAAATTAGAAAGGGATGGGCCAGTTTTGTCAGAAGGGATGGGATGCACTCTAACAACTAGCCCAAAACCCTGATTATTACGATAAGCGCGCTAGTATTAAAACATTTCTGACCATTTTATACACAATGAGTCAAAAAACAAGAGATGCTTTACGCAATAGCATTCCTGCATCTCCGGGTGGCAGGACTCATCTGCCCGCCTACTATCAAACCCCATGGCTCAGGCTGGCCGAAACTGTAATCGGTAGAAACTCAAAATCATCTAATATTGAAATCAAATAGCGCACGCATGGATCTTCAGCGAAAGGCAGTTCTCGAGAAACAGCACTACCGTGTTGTCGGCGAACACAGTGCAGTCAAAGTGTGTCACTGGACCAGGGAAAGCATGGTGCATGACAGGGGATGTTACAAGCAGAGCTTCTACGGAATAGAATCACACAGATGCATGCAGATGACACCTGCCGTGAACCAGTGTTCCGAAAACTGCCAATTCTGCTGGCGATTCCAGGATTTTGAGGAAGATCACATCGAGGTCGAAGACGACCCGTCATTCATACTTGAGAATGCGATAGAGGCCCAGAAGAAACTTCTGAGCGGTTACAAAGGCGATCCAAGATGTTCGGGAGAGAAGTGGGAGGAGGCTTCCTCCCCGAAGCACGTGGCGATTTCCCTGACTGGAGAACCGACCGCATACTCTAGGCTTGGAGAATATATCGATCTCTGTCACAGAAACGGCATGACTACATTTCTCGTTACAAATGGAACGAATCCTCAGGTGTTAAGGAATCTGGATCCTTTGCCAACGCAACTGTATGTCACTGTAGCTGCTCCGACTAAAGAAATTTTCACAAAGATTTGCGCCCCGATTAGGTCAAATGCCTGGGAACAACTGATGGAGACCCTAACCATACTTCCCTCTCTTGATACCAGAAAAGTGATAAGGCACACGCTCGTCCGGGACTGGACGCTAGGTTTCGAAGATATTTATGCGAAACTCGACAGCATAGCTCAACCGCATTTCATAGAGTCGAAGGGATACGTCCATGTTGGATACTCCAGAGAGAGACTGTCGATAAAGAACATGCCTTCGCACGAAGAGATACGTAAATTTACAGTGAAGCTTGGCGAAAAGCTGGGAAATTACGAAATACAGAGCGAGAGAAGAGATTCCAGAGTTGTTCTCCTGGTCCGGAATGGTGTTGTGAGGTGGCTTCCCGGACTTGAACGGCAGGCAGAAGAGGAAATACGTTATAACACCATATCCGAGAATAACAGGACACCGGCCTGAGGGATCTGGCCGGAAGTCGGCGCATTACAGCTACTTCAGCCTCACGGTCTCCAGATTCATTGGCGCCTTGGTATCTATGCCAAACTTTTTATGTATCGTACTCGCGAGTTCAAGGCATTTGTATTCCTCTCCGTGGCCCAAGAATATTCTGGATGGTTTCGGCTCCATTCCGGCCACAAAATTGAGAAGCTGCCTCCTGTCCGAATGACCGCTGAAGCCGTCAACCGTTTCGGTGTTCAGGGTGACTGGAACCATTATCTGTTGACCCCTCTCGCTCATCTGAAGTTCCTTAATGCCGCGCTGTATTTTTCTGCCAAGGGTACCCTCGGCCTGGTAGCCGACAAAAATCAGCGTGTTGTTCTGATCATCCGCCCAGTGCTTCATGTACTCAAGCACGGGTCCGCCGTTCATCATGCCGGAAGTGGCGAGCACTATGCAGGGCTCCGGATCGCTTATGATGCGTGCCCTTGTTTCGCTGCTGTCCACTCGTCTGAAGATAGGCGACAGGAATGGATTCTCGCCATTCTGGAAAATCTGCGTCCTCAGCTGACTGTTAAGGTACTCTGGATAGGCTGTATGAATAGCTGTAGCCTCCCATATCATACCATCCAGCCACACCGGAATAGTTGGCACCTGCCCGGTCCGCATCAGTTCCTCGAGCACCAGCATTATCTCCTGCGAACGGCCGACAGCAAAGACTGGAATGATCACCTTTCCGTTTCTTGCAAGCACCCTCTCTATTATGTTCTTCAGGCCGACAGATGCCTCCTGCCTCGATGCCTGGATGTCACGGTATCCGCCGTAGGTGGACTCCATGACAAGTGCCTCTAGCCTTGGAAATTTGTTGTTTGCCGGATTGAACAGCCATGTTTTCTCAAATTTTATGTCTCCGCTGAACGCTATGTTATACAGCCCGTCCCCAATGTGGAAATGCGAAACGGCCGAGCCCAGAATGTGACCAGCATTCTGGAACGTGAGCCTTATGTCCGGCGCAATGTCCGTTGTTTCGCCGTACTTCAGCGTGATGCAATTTGCAACTTCCTTGCGTATGTGTGACGACTCGTAAGGTGGTTTTTTGCCCTCTCCGAATGCCACTTTGATCATATCGAGCTGAAGCATGGACATCATGTCCCTTGTGGGGGGAGTACAGTAGACTGGTCCGTCATAACCGTATTTGAAGAGTGCGGGCAGAAGGCCCGTGTGATCGAGGTGTGCATGCGTTATTACTACGGCATCAATCGATTCTATAGGCTGCAGCTCCGGTGCATTGAGATAAGGGGCGGGAACATTTGGACCGCCGCTGTCCTGGTCTGAGGTCCCGAGCCCGCAGTCTATCAGAACTTTGCTCTCCCTGGTGCTAAGGAGTGTGGAACTCCGACCTACTTCCCTGAAACCGCCAAGTGACGTGATGCGTATCCAGGTATCACCATCCATTCTTGTCCTGTACAGACGCTTTCCGACCTTACGCAGAAAGTCCTTTCTGTCGTTGGCGATGCTGCGCATGTACGTCCGTATATCGCCGATTGTCTTGGATGGGATAGGCGGCGCCCTGACAACCTTCGTTGCCCAACCTATTTCTCTCTTGATTTCGTTGAGTACTGCACCCTGTTTGCCTATGACAACGCCAGGGCTTATCGCCTCGATGATGACTTCGCCGGTCTCATCGTCGAAAAATATATCGGTTACCTGAGCTTCGTCTGGAATGATTTCCCTAATCTTCTTCTCAGCGTCATCCTTGTTTGCAAGCAGAGACGGGTCCGGTCTGATGTCCACGCGCCTTTTCAGCGCCTGTGCGAGCTGCCGTACAATATCAGAATTCTGCGAATATGCCTCGAAATTCTTGATGTATATCACAACAACAGACGCTTCGAAGTCTATGTTTGTAACTTCCACCTCAGATGGAATTATTTTTCTTACTGTTTCCTTGACGTCGTCGAGTACTTTTTCCAGACTCATTTGACACTTGCCTTCTTTGTAGCTTTATCTGTTAAATTGGTTGAATGAATATCAAAATCACAGAGAATTAGGGGTTATCCGGGAAGAGGGTTTGAATTAGGCCGATTTGAGTATCTTTGTCCATCTTTTTTCTATCTCCTTCTCCTCTAGTTTGACATAACCTTTTGCGGTTATATTGACCACAACGGCATTACCGCCGCTGGCAGAATCTCTTTCCATTGCGGCATGCAGAGATCGTATAGCGATATCTGTTGCCTCTGTGACTGACATACCTGCTTCGAAATGATCCTCCAGAACGCCAAGCGCAAATGGAGATCCTGAGCCGATGGACACGTATACATCATCAGTCATGCCGCCCGCTGCGTCGAGACCGTAAACGCTCGCTCGTTGGTTGGCGTCCACTCCGCCAACTATCAACCCAACGAAAAATGGCATGAATCTGTTCGATTGGAGTATATTGGCAGTCATGGTTGCCGCGCTCTTGGGTGACATGTACGAACCAGTCTTCAATCTGTGCAGCTCAGCTTCAGCCCGGACGTAACGTGCGATAGACTGATCGTCGCCGACCAGTCCGGCCGTTGTCATGCCGAGATTATTGTCGAGTCTGTAAATTTTGTCTGCATGCTTGTGAGCAATCAGATTGCCCATCGTTGCCCTGGTCTCTGAGGCCAGAATGGCACCGTCCTTGCATGCAATCCCTATCGTTGTTGTACCTTTTTTTAATTCTGAAATGTCCATCCGACAATCCCCTGTCGATCCGAAGAAAAACGATTTAGCACTCCATTCAAACTGTTACGAGTATTTAAGCATAGTGACGAATTTTCGCCTGGCACTAGGAGGGGCCCAATTTTTACCCCGACGTGCAGGAGCAGTCCGCGACTTGGCTTGGGCCGGATCATGTGCTTGTGCCAAAACAACTGGCCCCTAAATACCATCAATACATCTGCGCACGCGGGTCAGATCTCAGCTTTTCTCCTTTGCAAATGCAGAGAGCCGCCGTATGACCTCGCTGTCCTCCTCGGATTCCAGCAGGGACGAAAGGTCTTCCTCGGTGAGACCGAGCTTGGAGGTCATTGATTCGGCGAATGTATTTGATGTCCTGAAAGATCTCTGTAGGAAGGGAAACATTTCATTCTTCACGTTCGCATGGGAGGTATGTGCGTACAAGGAAATCTTTTCTGACAGCGCCCTTCTTGACCTTATGAGTGAGTTGCGGTATGCTATCCTGGTTAGCACGAACGGGAATCTCGAATTGCCTGAGTGCGTCCCATCCTTCGTTACGCTGCTTGAACCAATCGACATGATATCTGATGCATACGACCAGAGTCTATAGTAGCTGCTCCTGCCTGCTTTAGAAAGAAATGCCGTGGATCTTGCAAGCATTTCATATCCCTTGACGAGCTGCTCGATACTGTCGACGTAATAGGGCAAGTTTTCATCGAGCCATAGTGAAATGTGTTCCGGATCTTCGTCGAAGCTGCGCATTATGGATCTCGCTTCTTTGGGGTTTTTCGCGCTTAACAGACGGTATAGACCTTCACGCACTTCAATTACTCTGTCCCTCTTGCTGATAGATGCAACATCGGCAAGCGTCACGTTTTTACCTTTTGTAGCTGCAATTGACTGCATATCATTGATCGCTGCACGAGCATCGCCCGAAGACAGTTCAATTAACTTCATTGCAGCTTCGCGGCTGAGGCTTATGCCTTCTGCCTCGCAAATACGGTGAAGGATGCCTGCAAGCTTTGGTCCGCCTATATTTTCGAACAGGATGGTCTTGCATGACTTTTTGATGTATTCGCTTCTTCGAGTTAATTCGTAAAGATCGTTTACAATCAACACCACGGGTTGAAGCGTATTCCTGATCATATCAGAGACTGCAGCAATACCGCCTCTGTCCTCCCTGCTGTGTATGTTGTCCGCCTCATCCAATATAATCAGATGTCTCTTTCCGTCATCCAGCGAAAAATAATCACCGTTCGCGGCGAATGTATTCGTACCAGAGCCCGGAATCACGACTCTTCTGATTTCCTTCTCTCCGCGTTTGTCGGAGGCGTTCATCTCAATATAGTCCCAGCCAAATTCACGGGCGAGAGCGATCGCACTCGTTGTTTTACCAACACCGGGCGGTCCTGAAAGAATCGCAGCTCTGATCTTTGGAGGGGTCTTCGTATTCCAGGTTTTTGCCCATGCTCTTAATTCCGCCTTTGCTTTGTCGTTGCCCTCGACATCTGAGAGTATTTGTGGCCTGTACTTTTCTGTCCAAGTGATCTGCTTTTCCATCTTCGCAACCCTGTAGAAGAAGTTTGTTCACATAGAGTTTTGCGACATGGATCCCTCCAGTATCAATATAAATGATATAAGATTAAGTGCAATATCGATATATACTAATAAAGTAGATGACATAACTATATTCGACCTCCGTCACGATGTACCAGAAGCAGTTTCTTGGCTGTTCTGCTTCAACCTTTAGTTGATTTCGTACAAAAACCGGGAGCAGATAGCTGATACTGAGAAGTTCGTCCCGATAGGGACTGATCGTTTTACGATAATCTATGTAAGCACTATATTTTTATTGTCTATAATAATCTATTCATTAATATTATTGACTTAACCATTAGCCATAGTATACTGTCCGCAATGACGTTCCTCGAAGTCCTGGTTTAATATGTATTAATTCATATAGGACCCATAACATAACGATTAGTTTAGCTAAATACTATTTTGTAGTGACAAGGGCCTTCTATGGCCCCCCTCCGACCCGTCCCATCGCGTTTCCCATAGATTCAGAGGTATTCAACTCAAATACCCATTTCCAGGCTCGTTACCATAAAATGTGTCGACACTGACCTTTGCGCCTAATGCAATCCTTGAGTCATTAGAAAAGACAAGCCCTCCGTTTTGTTTAGACACTTCTGCTCTGGTCGTTTATCAACACGAATCTGCCCGGCGTGACCTGAAACATCACAGAAATGTGCACATTTGTGTAAACATCGGTGAACCGAATTTTACCTGAACGGATGTTAGTGTTCAATGTTTTAGTTTCGAGCTACCTAAAGAAAAGTCAGAAAGGCAGATGGACTTAGCAGTTGGTGTAAATGCATAAATGAATGTTCACGCGTGTTGTTTATGCATTAGAACATATGCCGAATTCGCCGTTCTGCAGCTTATCTATCTGAAGCGTCTTCTTGAAAACGCTGTGACTCCTGTATGAACGAATCCTCTGAGCACTGTTCCACTTATCCTGTGGTATGAGCTCCTTGTGAGTGCCTTTCCAGTAAAAGGGACCCCATCTGTGATAGCCCGCATAAAGAGGATTTGTCAACACATTAAGCACCGTTTGCCTGGTCCAGTTACACGAATTCTTTGTCGTGATGCCGGCACCATTCAACGAAGATGCAATTTCCTGCAGGCTGCTGCCATTCAGATATGCATCATAGATTCTTGCGACGACCGCAGCTTCGAGATCATTAACTGTCAGTGATTCCTCAGCGTAGTCATAACCGTAAGGGTGATTGAAGCCAAGTATTCCCTTGCCTTCTTTTGCCTTCTGAAGCATTCCCATCTTCACACGCTCTGCGATCATGCCCCTTTCAAATTCGGCCACACTTCCAAGCATATTGAAAATAAGTTTACCGGCAGGAGTTGTTGTATCGAACGGTTCGGTTGCACTCTTGAAGAATATTCCATTCTCGTCCATTTCATGGACAAGATTTGAAAGATCGCGCATATTCCTTGAAATTCTGTCAAGTTTATAGACGAGTATGAGATTGAAAGAGCTCTTCTTCATATCCTCCCTCAATTTTCCGAATGCTGGCCGGTTGAGCGTTCCGCCTGAAAATCCGGCGTCTTCATAAATTTGGGAGAGACTCCAGCCTTGGCTGACGATGTATGCCTTCAACCTTTCTTTCTGGGCAGAAATGCTGTAACCTTCCTCTGCCTGTTCGGTGGTGGAGACCCTGAGATAAATCGCTACATTCATTTCATCTGACAATTGTCAGACAACAGAATACTGCAATATAAGCTTTTCAAGAACATACGTGCAGGGAAACTCACTCGATTCTCCGGGCATTGTCTAAATACGTGGTAAGGGGTAGAGGAAGGCATGGGGCGGGAAGATGAGATAAAGAAGAAGATTGAACACTTTGGCGGCCTACTGGATGAACATACGGCTGCCCTGCTAGTCGATTATGAGAACTCCCAATTAGGGGAGGAAAAGAGACAGAAACTTAAATCCAAACTCGAGAGAGCTACCAATTCTCATTCTGAGGCACTAGTCCTGGAAATACAGAACGGCAGGAATTACAGAAAAAGAGACGGGACCGAAGGCACCGTACTATCAATCAAGATATTCGTGGACGGGACAGAAGCATGGCTCACATTCTGGGACAAGCAGGTGGAGAAAATACGATTTGACAGATTACAGGAGGGCGAGCACATAATACTGACTAACTGTCAGAAGTCTGCGGGCAAATACGGGCTGCAATATACTACAGGAAAAGGGGGGGTTGTTCGTACAAAAAAGAATGAAACCATATTTGAGTAATATTAAATTAGTCAGTATAGCTTATACATAGACTAAAAAACAATCTAAGTATAATTGACACCAACGAGAAATCAGAGCCTCGACTTTCAATAAATTCAAGCCGGTTTCGAAATGCAAATTACAAAATGGAAATCAATAACGTCGACGAGAATCGTCTCAGGCACGAAGAGACAGATCATCAGCAAGAAATGATTCCGTTGAGGGGCGATGAAATATATCTGATCGGGCAGAAAGAAGATGAAGAACGAAATTGCTGTGATAGGTGCAGGTTCGACAGGGCTGTTTACTGCGCTTGATCTGAAGTTGCGTGGTTTCGAAGTTTCGCTTTTCGATCGTTCTGTCGCAGGCTCTGGCACTTCCGGAAAATTTCACGGCCTCCTGCATAGCGGGGCGAGATATGCGGTGACCGACAGTTCTGCGGCAATTGAATGCAGGACAGAGTCTTCAATACTGAAACGCATAGCGGATCACTGCATAGTGGATACTGGTGGCCTCTTCGTAGCGTTGAGCAAACAGGACACCGAGTATGGCGAAGAACTGAGAAACTCACTCTCCTCCTGCAGCATCGTTCACCGGAGTTTAGACTCCGACGAAACGATAAAGGCAGAACCTAAACTGAGTCCTGATGTTATCGAATCTATTGCTGTTCCGGATGCAGTGCTGCTAGGCAGCGACTTTCTGGCCAGCCTTGCTCTGTCGTGCATCGAGGCCGGAGTCAGGTATTTACCATTCATGGAACTGCAATCTGCCGAAGTTCTGAAGAATGAAATTCATTCCTTAACCTTTAGAAAAACCATAGGAGGCAACACTCAGACTGAGAAAACTGATTTTGTAGTGAACGCGACCGGGCCATGGACGGCCAGAACGTCAGAGATGCTCGGAGCAAAAATAAACATAATGCCTGTTGCAGGAACTATGCTGGTATTAAGGGATAAATATACATCATGCGTTATAAACAGGATGAGGAAGCCTTCTGATGGAGACATAATTGTGCCATATGGGCTCCACTCCATTCTTGGAACTACGGCCGCATTGATCGAGGACCCTGACAATGTGAGTGTGGATGACATAGACAAGGAAATATTGATTGAAGAGGCTGCGGCAATGATCCCGTCAATAGCCGCCTCCAGCACCATCAGGACCTATTCATCTGCGAGGCCCCTGATCATGAACGATCAGTCCTCATCAGAGATGACCCGAAGCGTTACCAGGGACTTCATAGTCAGGGCTGGAGAAGAAACGGGCGTAAGGAATCTGACAGTAGTTAGCGGGGGCAAGATGACCACTTCTCGACTCGCGGGAGAATCAGCTGCAAATATCACATCACTCATTCTCGGCAGAAAGACTGGATCGAGAACGGCATCATTTTACCTTACCGATGTTCATTCGATAAGTGGCATGAATACATCCCAGTCAAGGAATACTGAAAAGATGAAGGCAGCGATTGCAGCATTGAAAGGAGGCATCGACGATGAGAGAGAACAATCTGCCATCATGCTAGCATCACTTAACGATGATCTGAGGAGAAAATGAAATGTCTCAGCTTCACTATGAAGGCAATTTCACCGTCCCCAAGAAGATGAAACAGACCTTGGCGCTAATGACAGATCCTCAAAGACTATTCAATTTGATTCCGGGTGTTGAAAGGATTGATATCCTAAACGGGAAATTGAAGGTCAAATTCAGACTCGATCTCGAAAAAATGGGAGTTACAGATACAGGCGGATATCTGAGCACGGTGTCGTCTGTGATGTTGTTCGAATACAGTCTTGAAGGGCAAAACCTTTCAGTGAGAGGAAAGGGAAAGAGTGCAGGAAGCAGCATAAGCACAGATATTTCTGTTATCCTGTCAGAGTATCAAGGTGGGACGAAACTGGATTGGAAGGCGGAGGTCGACACCGGTCTGATTTTGAAAATGCTCGGTGAGCATAGAGTTTCCACAGCCGCAGGCACGATCATTTCATCGATCATTGATAGTTTTCGCCTGACTCTGTATTCACCCTGATTGTTCTGAATAGCGATTTTAGCCTCTGCGGGAGGGATTACGGATCTCGGCACACCTTTAGTCGGTGTGCATATCGCAAAGAGCCAAAAAAACTTGAAACATATCGCCCGTCAGATACTTCGTCATATACTAAGTGAGTCATGCCGGGTTTGCAGACAATGAAGTGATAAATTCAGCTTTGCGCGGCGTAATTCAGATGCCTCCGCTGGCTGCTTCCACAAAAATGAACGTGTCCCCGTCCGCCACTGCTGCGTCTACTGGGACTGGCACATCGCCCCTGAATGTAACCACTGCCTCGGGCCTTACAGAAATTGCTTTGAGCAGTTCAAGGACCGTAATGCCCTCTTTTAACTCTATATCGAGGTCCTTTCTTTCTCTGCCGTGCAACTCAACATGCACTCTCACGGAACCATGCTATGCAACAGTGTTTTAAACCTGTTTCCATTCCTTCTTTTCGGGCCGAGGTAGCTCAGCCCGGTAAAGCGGTGGCCTCGAGTCTTTCGCGGGGCAGCCACTGGTGCTCTGCACCACGGGAGTTCAAATCTCCCCCTCGGCGCCCGCTTGTCTCAAATCCGTTGGAAAAGGCACTCGCGTGTGGTCATACAGAAATACAATCGGTGTGCAAAATGAGAAGGAATAAACAGGAGCATGTTTCCAGTTCCGATGCATATATACTTCGCATCGGTGAGGCCATAAAATTCGATGCTGATCGTTTTTCACGGAAGGGATTCCCCGAGATAATCTATGGCCAGGGAAAAAGCTTGAAGCAACTGTCTGCAATCTGCGAGAAATTGAATATGGCGGGCCAGCCTGCAATCATTTCCAGGATAGATGAAGAACGCTCTTCGGAACTCAAGAATATCCTGAGTCGTAAGATGGGACGAAGGGCGGTTTTGACGCACCACTCGGATGGAAGGGTCTTTGTCTCATTACCTGCAGGCTGGAAGCGGGAGCGCATTGATGCCAGATTCAAAATTGCCATCGTCACAGGTGGTTCATCAGATGTGAGAGTGGCGTACGAAACAATTGCTGTACTTGACACGCTGGGATATATGCACGACGAGTTCTTTGATTGTGGCATCGCCGGACTACACAGGTCTGTTGACGCCGCAGGTGCCATACAGAGGGGCAATTACTGCGTTGCCATAGTGTATGCCGGCATGGAAGGTGCACTCGCTTCCGTCATGGCCGCTCTGCTCGATATTCCAATCATCGGTGTTCCTATATCCTCAGGATACGGTGCAGGAGGAGAGGGGGTTGGCGCCCTTCAGACAATGCTGCAATCTTGCGTCCCGGGACTGACTGTCGTGAATATAGACAATGGCATAGGTGCAGCAGCGGCTGCGGTCTCCATTATCAGACAATTCAGAAAGAGTGTTGCCTGATTTTCGTGCAGACAGGCATGCACTCAGCACTATGAATCGGGAACTTATGCAAAATTGCTATATTGTGAGAGTGGAATACAGCACAGCAGGTGTAGATTCAAAGGAGCTCGCAGATGAGACTGTTTTCAAGAAAAATGGTAATTCAGCTGAGGCCAATGCGCCAGGATGACATAGATGAGGTGAGGTCGGTCGGGCAGAGTGCGTGGTCTGACCTGTACTCGAAGGAATTCCATCAGAATTTTCAAGTTCCCAAGAGGAGCGCACGCAATGTTGCGTTTTACATGGACAAGGAGCCTGAAGGCTGTATCGTGGCGGAATCTGATGGCCGAGTCGTAGGTGATGTCTTCTGCCACGTTTGGGGAAAGGTTGGCTGGTTCGGTCCAGTCGAGGTGCTGCCTAACAACCAGAACGCCGGAGTGGGTAAGAAGCTGATCACGGGAGCCATTTCATATCTGGAAAACAGGGGTTGTTCCGTGATTGGCCTGGAAACAATGCCTGAAACAATGAAAAATGTGGTCCTTTACTCGAATCTTGGCTTCTATCCCGATAGAGTGACCTATCTCATGGAGAAATCACTCTATGCGCCCAGACGCCGGGACGTCTTTCCCCCTCCAGGAACGAGCATTGTAAGGTACAGTGAGATGGGAGAGGAAGCGGCTTTGAATGCTGTGAAGACGCTCTCTTCCCTTTCCATGCCTGAACTGGACTATTCCAGGGAGGTCTATTATTCGATGAAGCACAACACAGGAGAAACGCTGTTCCTGACAAGGGGCGAAGAGCCTCTGGGCTTTGCGCTGGTATACACCTACAGCACGTCTGACGGTTCAAACAACAGTTCGATAAGGATCATGATGCTCCGCGGAAGTGCGTCAGTGGATACTGAAGCATCTGCCCTGATATCCGCCGGTGAAGAATTTGCAAGGGAGAATGAAAAGGAGCGTATGAACATCCGTTTCTACACCGGGAGCTATTCGATTTTCAACATACTTCGCTCCAGTTCATACGTTCTCAAGGGAACGAACATACGCATGCTCCACAGGGGAAGCATTCCATCCTTGAATAAAGTGATTGACTTGAATTCATGGGCAGGTTGAATTCGGGTCAGCCCCCGTGCCGTTTAAATACACCCCGGTAGTCTCATTCCACGTGTTGCGGCCGGTCCAAATTGCTGCATCGGAAGACATATTCGCCTCCTCTGACACGCCTTATTCTGTTTCCATATGTGTCAGGTGCAGAGGAACGAAAATGCTCTGCGGAAAATCCGCCTGCCCAATACTCGTCAAGTATTTCGCAGACAATAAGGTAAAGAAGATTACCTCAACCCAGGAAATGGACGGATTATCTCCTCCAGGGGTCTTCATCGGCAGATATGGATATCCGAAGGTTGACATTGGACCATTCATAGCTCCCGGGGAGGAGAACACAGACATAATGGATACTCCTGAAATGTGGGTTGGAAAGAGTCTTGAAGAGATCACGCAAATGCGCTTCTCCCTCGTCAGGGGAAAGCACAGAGCAAGGGTAGACAGGCCCGACGGTGACAGGATTCATGACCTGGTGCAGGAGATATCGATGTCAAGGACAATGCCGGAGATTGAGGTCAAATTCTCGAATAGCCCGGGAGTGACTTTTGCACTAGACGACAGCGTGCAACCGTTCGGCCGATCTGGAAGGATAGAAAGAATAATTGCCAGCACCGGTCGTTTCGACCAGAAGATTGAGAAAGCATTCTTCGATACAGATCTGGATGCGAGGAGCGCGGTGGAACAGCTATACAAGTCTGAAGTGAAGGTTTCGGCGATACAGAGAGCGTTCAGTACCGGTGTGTTTGGGATTGGGAAAAACAGGAGAATGGTTCCCACAAGATGGAGCATAACAGCAGTCGACGACATGATTGGAAAGGCGATGCTTAGAGAAAACAGGTACAATGATACGCTGTGGGACTACCGAGTCTATTCATACAGCGCCCTGGATAACAGATGGATTATACTGATGCTCCCTACAACGTGGCGCTATGAACTCATAGAGGCGTGGTATCCAAACACCACCTGGAATCCCACTGGGAAGCAGATATGGATGATATCTTCACATGAATTCTTCAGCGGCAGGAGCGAATACGCCGAAATAGGCGGATGTTATTATGCTGCGAGGCTCGCGGTCAACGAACTGTTCCGGCGCGAGGGGATACAGGCAGGTGTGGTAATAATGAGGGAGTCACACCCGGGTTACATAATGCCCATCGGGGTGTGGAATGTGAGGGAGCATGTGAGGGAAACGCTGAGGACTCAGCCCAGAAGCTTCGAATCACTTGCCGGCGCAGTTTCATTCATATCCTCAGTTCTGGACATACCTCATGAGAGGTGGCTGGCACACAGCTCGATACTGAGAAATTTCAAGGATCAGCGCACGCTGGACCAGTTTTAATGTGCCCATTTTGCGTGAACGTGACAACACAGGGTTATCGTGAAATACGCGAGAACGGTGAGAGATAGACGTGAGGTCTTGCGATTCCAGTCGATCAGGCATCAGTGTTAAATACCGTTTAACTATCGTAATGTAACAGGTGAAGCATGTTACAGGGACAGCCGATTATAATACTCAAGGAAGGCACAGAGCGGGAAACTGGTAAATCTGCCAGGCATGGAAACATCGCAGCCGCGATTGCTATTGCGGACGCCGTGAGGTCAACGCTCGGACCGAGCGGAATGGACAAGATGCTCGTTGACGGACTTGGGGAAGTGGTCATAACCAATGACGGAGCCACCATACTCAAAGAGCTGGAAGTGGAACATCCTGCGGCAAAAATGCTTGTTGAAGTGGCCAAGACGCAGGACAATGAAGTCGGTGACGGAACTACGACTGCTGTCGTTCTTGCAGGCGAACTTCTGCGTAAGGCAGAAGAGCTGGTCGACAGGAATGTACACCCTACAGTAATCGCTGTCGGGTACAAGCTCGCGCAGGACAAGGCGACCGAATTTCTGGAACAGATGGCCATGAACGTGGACCGTAAAGATCAGAAAACGCTGAAGAGTATTGCTGAAACAGCAGTGACCGGAAAGAATGTGGGTGGCAATACTGACTATGTGGCAGAACTTGCTGTGAAGGCCGTGACTGCCATTCTTGACGAATCGGGCGGAAAGGTGAGGGCCGACACGAGCAACATCAAGGTGGAGAAGAAGCACGGAGCCGCCGTTTCGGATTCTCAGCTCATACAGGGCATCATACTTGACAAGGAGAGAGTCCATTCGAGGATGCCGGAATACGTCGATGAAGCGAAAATTGCACTGGTCAACCAGGCACTTGAAGTCAAGAAAACTGAAGTTTCATCCAGCATCCAGATAAGGGATCCTGGCAAGCTGCAGTCCTTCCTGGACCAGGAGGAAAAGACGCTGAAGGAGATGGCAGACAGAGTAAAAGCCGTGGGTGCCAACGTAGTCATCTGCGAGAAGGGCATAGGCGACATAGTGCAACACTATCTCGCGAAAAACGGCATCTACGCAGTGCAGAGGGCAAAAAAGTCCGATATGGAAAAGCTTGCCAAGGCAACGGGCGGAAGAATCGTCGCAAACGTGAGAGACATTACAGAGAAGGACCTTGGCAGGGCGAAGAGAGTGGAACAGAAGAAGGTGTCGGAAGAAGACATGACGTTTGTTACAGGCTGCAAGAATCCAAAGTCCGTCACAGTTCTGCTCAGGGCCGGAACGGAACATGTGGTAGAGGAGCTGGAGAGGGCTTTTAACGATGCAATGAGAGTCACGGCGGCTGCGATTGAGGACGGTAAGATTGTTCCAGGCGGCGGCGCGGTAGAAACGGCACTCTCTCTGAGGCTTAAGGACTACGCATCAAGCGTTGGAGGAAGAGAGCAGCTCGCAGTGGAAGCATTTGCCGAATCGCTGGAAATACTCCCGAGGACGCTTGCGGAGAATGCTGGACTGGATCCCATAGACATACTGCTCGAACTCAAGACGAGCCATAGTGCAAAGGGGTCCAAACACACCGAAGGCATCTCGCTGGATAGCGGCAAGATCAAGGACATGGTTAAAGCGAAAGTGCTGGAACCTATTCGTGTCAAGAAGCAGGCTCTCGCATCGGCAACGGAAGTTGCAGTGATGATCCTGCGCATAGACGACATAATCGCCGCAAGGAAAGGTGCAGGAATGCCGTCCGGCGGAGGAATGCCACCAGGTATGCCTCCTGGCATGGGCGGTGGAATGGGCGGAATGCCACCCGGCATGATGTGAATCTGCGTTATCAGATATCAGAAACCTTTTACTCATTTCATTAGCGGTATGTCCTGAAGGAGACAAGCGGTGTTTATCAATCCCAGATGACTGAATGCCTGTGGGAAGTTGCCCAGGAATTCATCCGTCGCGGGGTCTATCTCCTCGGATAGGAGGCCGAGGTGATTGCACCTTCCCAGCATTTTCTCGAAGAGCTCGAGCGCCTTTGCAATCTCCCCGGCGCGGTACAAAGCGTCGATATACCAGAAAGTGCACAACGAAAAGGCCCCCTCTTTTCCCTTCAATCCGTCGCTCTCCACATAACGCATCACAAGCCCATTGGACACCAGACGCTTCTCAATAGTTCTAAGCGTCTCCACAAACACTTTGTCCTTTGCGCTTATCATGCCTGTAGAGGGCAGGACAAGAACGCTCGAATCGAGCCATTTCCCATCGAGTATGCCTGAGATATAAGTACTGTCATGACCAACGGATGCCTTCAGCACCGATTCTCTGATGCTGCTGGCCGTCTTGTCCCAACTTTCCGCGTCCTCGGCGTAGCCGGTGATTCTTGCAATCTGCGACGCCCTGTTCAAGGCGGTCCAGCACATGGCAGCTGAATGAGTATGTCTCTTCCTGCCGTTTCTCATCTCCCAGATGCCCATATCTGCCTTTGTCCAGTTCGATGTGACGTATTCGGCAATTGCCTTCACTATTCTCCACATCTGGTCCGGCACTTTTCCGGTCGGAACAAAGGTAAAATACACGGCATCGACAATGGGTCCGAAAATGTCTATCTGCACTTGCGACGTGGCACCGTTGCCAACGCGCACCGGACGGGAATCCATGTAACCGGTCAACTCGGGAAGGTCGATCTCGTCGGGTACCGGATCGCCTTCCACCGTATACATGACTCTCAGATTCTCAGGTCTTGAAGCCCTTCCTCGCAACAGATGCAGAAGCCAGAAAAAGTAGTTCTGCTCCTCCTCCCTGTGCGAAAGCAGATTGAACGCCCGGAGGGCATATGTTGAATCTCTTATCCACGAGTATCTGTAGTCCCAGTTTCTCTCCCCGCCTATTGATTCGGGCAGGCTCGTTGTCGCAGCTGCGCATATTGCTCCAGTGGGTGAATACGTCAGAAGTTTCAGCACGAGCGCAGATCTGATTACAATTTCCTTCCATCTGCCTTCATATCCCGTTGCCTCGGCCCACTCACTCCAGTATCTAACGGTTTCCTCAAGAAGACGTTCGCTGAAATCCATTTCGAAGACCGATGAAGCGGAGCCATCCCACCTCAGCACGAGATTCAGACTCTCCCCGCGTGACAGCTTTACAGTGGTGGTTGCACAATTTTTCTCAAGTTTCAGTCCCCTGGCTCCATAAAGTGTTAAATTATCGCTTTTGTACTCAGCGACGCATACGTCCTTCTCAATATGCAAAATCGTATGGACGGTGCCAAACCTGAATGCAGGATTGAAGGATATATTCAAATCGACGCTGCCGTCCGTGCATCTGATGATTCTGTGTATTTCGTGTCTCGAATAGACGTGATCACCAACACGCTCTACAGGCATGAAATCAATAACGTCAACATTGCCCGATGATGAATGCAGCGAAGTCACGAGAACATTGGTATTCTTCATGTAGCGCTGGGCGCTGGATTCGCCGCCGACTATGCCGATTCGCATTTCGCCCCCTTTTCCGCTGTCCAATATTGATGAAAATACCGCCGGAGAGTCCATCCTAGGGAAGCAGCACCAGTCTATTGTTGCCTCGCGCGTGATTAGTGCAGTGCTGTACGTGTCCCCGATAATCCCGTGGTTGCTGATATTATGCTCATCGACAAGTTGCGGGCGGAGGTTTGTCATGGATATCTCAGGAAGAACGTATGTTGTATAAATTTTGCCTTGATTTCATGCTTGTCTGTTTAAACGCAGCCCGAAACAGAAATAGGCCGGGCTCAATAGCCTACAAGGTGTTTTTCCAGAAACGCAAGTGTCCTCATGTTGGAATCTACGATGTTGCTGAGTTTCGAGAAACTATGCCCCTCATCTTCATAAAATTTAAAATCGACGGGCATGTCAAGGCTCTCGAGTTTTTCCTTTGCCTGTATGGACTCCTCAAGAGGACATCGCGGATCATTTGCCCCGGCGATTATCTGTACAGGGACTCTTATTCTGTCAATGAAAAATATTGGTGATGCTTCTCTGAGTCTCTCCGCATCTGTTTCCGGATTCCCCATGTTCTGCAGGTCCCAGAATCTGAGATCCTCGCGCTCATTTTCCATCTCCGTGAACCAGTTGAGAAAAGGCACTGTAGCTGAACCACACACCCATCTGTTTTCGTATTTTGTGAGCGCACACATGGTAAGATATCCGCCGAAAGACTCACCCATTACCGCGATTCTATTCGGGTCCGCCAGCCCTTCCTGAATAAGATAGTCGACGGCCGATACACAGTCGGCAATATCGAGATTACCCATCACAAACCTGTTTGCCTCCATAAATTTCCTGCCGGAGCCGGTGCTCCCTCTGTAGTTAGGCGCGATAACCGCAATGCCCCTTGAAAGCAGCATCTGCCTCAGCGGGTTCCAATAGTTACTTGCCTGCCATGCTGGTCCGCCGTGTATCTGCAGCACTGCCGGCAGTCTTTTCTCCTCCCCCCCGTCTCCCGGCAGGAAAAGCAGTGCCCTCAGATTCGTACCGTCCGCCTTACTCTTGTAATTCACTGTCCTTCCGTCTATAAATCGGCTGACGTCTATGTCATGCGATATGCTGTGTGTTATCTGTTCGAAATTATCCTCAGCTACAGAATATCTGAAAACATCTGATGAGACTCTGCTCCCGCTGAACAGAAAATACACATGTTTTGAGTCCGGAGAGAACTTTATACTGTTAACGATTCCAGGCGTAAATTTCGGGCGCTTCACCTGCACTGAATTCCACTGACGATCCAGTTCCCGTATCTCCAGGCTTATATTGACCCCGTCATTCACCTCGTATGCAATCCATTTGGAATCCGGCGACAGGGCAGGACTCAGGTGTTCCGTTTGTCCGCTTGTAACCCAGTTTATGCACCCATCCTCCGTGGCAAGAATGCCGATATGTGCATATCCGCTGGCTGAGGAGACAAATGAAAGCAATCTTCCATCGGTTGACCAGCTTGGAGATGATGCGTCTATTCTCATTCCTGTATTCGGATCAGAAATCGGCGAAACGTTTCCGTTTTCCAAGTTTAGAATGAAAACCGCGAACTCCTGTCCAGAAACACTGGAAGTCACCGCAAGCTTCTTTCCATCAGGGGAAAAATCTGCGGTAATGTCGGAAAAATTATGATGCGTAACTCTCCTGAAACTGCCCTCCGTGACATTAAGGACATAGGTTGCAAAGTCACCTTCCATGTTAGCAACTACGGCAGCATATTTCCAGCCGGGAGAAAAGCTGACGTGAGGCAAAATTGCGTAATCTGTAGATGGTGTAAGATTGACAGCCTTCTTGCTGACCGGATTATCATCGGATTCATCAGACCCGTTAAGCGCAAGAGCAAACAAGTCAAAGTTTTCATCACCACCTCGATCTGAAAAATACGCAATACTCTTCCCATCCTCTGAAAAAACGGGTGATGTTTTTGTTTCGTTATCTGTAGTCAGCCGAACAGCGCCATCGGCGTCAGCGCGCGCACTGTCAAGCAGATACAGCTGCAGACACTCATCAATGTTTGAGCTGAATACCAATTTGCTGTTGGCAGATACGGCGAACGAATCAACAGCTGGAACACTGAAAAGTGATCTGAGGTAATCGTCATGTTTTACCGACCGGGTCATGCATTAACAGAATGCATGCCAATTCATCAATCTTCTCGTCTTCCATGGAGAAATTTTGAAGATACAACTGACCGTTCCACTCTCAGCATGCGCCTGTTGTGAACCGTGCGCTTCGGGACTCGCTACAGAGTGGAATGACAATAGTCCGGAAAGAGCACAAAAGTGCGGGAAGTGTCAGCGGGGAAAAAGTGTCAAGACACAGAATACCGGCAACAATCATATAGGCCGGACAGCTCTCATTGATCTCATGCATAAATCTCCGTTTGGTCACTTGTCAAACGCATATGACAGGAATCATTTTGACATTGACAGGCCCTTTCAGTCCATACTTAAATATCATCTCGGATTCGTGCCTGACCTGTCCAGTCTTGGAAAGTTTGCGGGGCGGGAACTGTATGAGATTGCAGACCACGTCGATAAATTTGGCAGACCGAAACACGTTATGTGGAGCATAGACGGTGACAGAGTTGACAAAGTGTGGCTCGAACCGTCAGAGCTCTGGGCTCTTGAAAAACTGGTAAGAGACTACGGCATAAACAGGTCCCCTTACCACAATGGCGACTGGATGAAACATTTCGCCGCTTTGTATCTCGTCTCGGATCCTGGCATCGGCTGCATCATCACAGTAACCAATCAGACAGCGTATGCAATACACAAGTATGGAGACGGTGAGGCGAAGAAATTTCTTCCTCACTTGATCGGAGACAAAGAGGACATCATGTACGGTGCTACGTGGTTTACGGAGATACAGGGCGGAAGCGACCTAGGGGCAAATAAAGTGAAGGCAACACTCAGCGACGGCAGATGGAAGATTGACGGAGACACAAAGTACTTTTCCAGCAACGCGGGCCTGGCGGATGTCGCTCTGGTCACCGCAAGAATAGAGAATGGCAGAGAAGGGGCGAAAGGACTGGGCCTCTTTCTTGTACCTGAATATAATGTCAGAGGAGCCAAAAATTTCGCAGTGCGAAGGCTAAAGGAAAAGAGTGGTACTGTAAGCGTCCCCACAGGAGAAGTCGAATTCAGTAATTCAGAAGCCATCCTAATCGGTGAAGTGGGCGAGGGAATCTACTACACCATGGAAAACCTGATGGTGTCCCGTCTCGCAAATTCGGTCGCAGCACTTGGCATAGCAAGAAAAGCCCTCCTTGAAACCTATTATTATTCAAAGAAGAGAATTGCCTTCGGGAAGCATCTGATAGACCATCCGCTTTATGCTCGCGATCTGCTGGACATGGAAGTTTATCTCGAGGGCGCCATGGCACTCGGATTCAAGGCAGTGGATATGTTCCAAAGAAGCTGGAAAGACAGGCCGCCGTACAGCATGGATTATCATTATGCCAGACTCCTGACGCACATTGCAAAGAATATTACGGCGGAGATGGCCGCAAACGTGACAAAGATGGCAATGGAACTGCACGGAGGTCTTGGATTTTTGAGCGATTTCCCGATAGAGAGGCTGCACCGGGAAGCGCTCATTACGCCAATCTGGGAAGGACCGAGCAACATACAGGCACTGGACATGCTGGAGGCAATATCAAAAAAGAAGGCACATCTGAAATTGCTGGAAGATGTTTCTGGCATGAAGATGGATATCAGATTCGGCATGCCGATACTCGAGACATCTGAGAACAGGATTCACGAGACACTGGAATCGCTTTCCAGTAAATCTGATGCCGAAGCGCAGTTCTTCGCAAAGGACTTGTTAAACGATCTCGGACACTCGATAGCCGTCATCCAGCTGATCCATGCGGCAAACAGGCTAAATTCAGAGAGGCTTTTGAGCGTGGCTGAACTGTATTCAAAAAGGTTCGTTGAGCGGCAGACATACGGACCAAAGGCGGCGGCAGAAGCGGGACGGCTGATACGAATAGATGAAGGAGCGTGATATCGATGCACAAAGGGTTCACTGTGATGTCTTTCCTGGAGCGTGCATCGCGACTGTTTCCAAACAGAAAGATAATTTTCAGAGGTGTTTCCAGAACTTATGCCGAAACTTATGACAGAGTAATCAGAGCTACAAACGCATGCAATTCGATCGGAATTACAAAGGGCTCAGTAATCGGTGTGGCGGACTGGAACACTCCCGCCTTCGCAGAGATGCTTTACGTTGCAGGCAACCTGGGGGCCGTGGTATACCCGATAAACATACGGCTTCCTCCCGGTCAGATATTACAGACGCTGAAACAAACCGGAGTACAGTGGTTCTGCGTTTCCAAAGAATTTGAACAGTTGCCGGAAGGTGCCGGCGCAGACAAAGACATGATAGTCTCGATGGACGGTATCGCACCCGGCAGATCATATGAAAAACTGGTGAACGACGGCACTACGGATCCGCCTGCTGTAGATATCAGCGGCACCGATCCGTACTCAATACTCTGCACTTCTGGAACAACGGGAGCTCCGAAGAGCGTCATATACACACACGAGAAAACAGTGCACGGAGCAATCAGTATCGTGCACCAGCTTGGCCACTTCAACACACCGGCTTCTCTCAGCAGTCGAGACACAATCATGCCTCTAATACCATTCTACCATCTGTGGGCATGGGGCACCCTTTTTCATGCGTCATACCTTGGAAGCAATTACGTACTTGGCGGTAGGTTCGAACCGAAAGCGGCACTGAAATCGATAAAGGATGAGGGAATAACATGGATCAACGCCATTCCAACCATGATACACGAACTGCTCAACAAGGAGAGTGATGGAGAGCTCAAGGGACTGAAAATTCTTGTTGGAGGAAGCACAGTTCCACTCTCCCTTGCCAGCAAAATGTCATCCCGCGGCATACACTTCTCAACGATATACGGCGGCACGGATATGCTTGCCGTGGCAATATCAATATTGCCTGAGGATCTGGGCGGTGACGAGTCGATAGACATGCTCAGGAGAACCACGCACCCTGTTCCTTTTGCAGAAGTGAAAATTACTTCTCCCGCAGGCACGGACGTTCCGGCAGGAGAAATAGGTGAGCTGTATGTGAGGACGCCCTGGCTACCTGGCGGATATTACAACGATCAGGAGAGGACGCGCCTCGCGTACTCCGGCGGATGGTTCAGGACTGGAGACGTTGCGAGGCTGACTGAAAAAGGCGGGCTGCAGGTTGTCGACAGAGTGAGCGATGTCATAAAGAGCGGCGGAGAGTGGATACCAAGCAGCATACTTGAGTCGGCAATATGCGAAGTCCACGGTGTTGAAACGGCGGCGATTATTGCCGTACCTGACGATAAGTGGGGAGAAAGACCACTTGCCGTGATCAAACCAACGGCTGGCAGTGATTTCACCAGAGAACAGTTAATGGATCACCTGATGGATCTTGTGAAGGATGGTAAAATATCGAAATGGTGGATACCCGAAAGTATGGAACTGGTCGAACAGATGCCGTTGACCAGCGTAGGGAAGATAGACAAATCGGCCCTAAGACAAAAATTTCACAGCAGATGAAGTATGTGGATTAAACTGCCGGGAGATGGAAAGGGCGGCCAGTGTCTTTATACGCCATTACGCGGCTGTGATCGACAGTCCTGTCGACTAATCGGACAATCTTTATTAAAGCAGGTGCATCGGGCTCAAAATGCCCTATCTCTACATCGTTATCGTTTCAATTATTGCCTTCACTCACATGATTGCGCCTGATCACTGGTTGCCGCTGGTAGCCCTCAAGGCAAGAAAAGGATATTCACAGAAAAGAACAACGTCCCTTTCCGCGGTTATCGGAATCGCTCATGGCACATCCACTACTGCGCTATCCGGACTCATTGCGTTTGTCGGTACGCTTTATCTGAGCGCCTTATTACTCCGTACAGCCTCCGTCATAGTCCTGGTGGTTGTCGCACTGTACATCACGATCAATGCGTTCCTCGAGAAAGAAGGAAGCACAGAGATGCAACAAGCATCACTCTTTGCCAGCATCATTCCCGATCCTGCACTCGTCCCGATATTCCTGGCATCAGCTTCCCTTGGAGCGGAATTCATAAGTCTGCTTGTCATTGTATTTGTAGTCGTTACAACGGTGACGATAATAGCCGTTGTCTACCTCGCGTCCCATGGAATGCTGACGCTGCTGAAAAAAATGAGCCCGAAAGTGACAGATTATATCGTTAGCGCAATGCTCCTGCTCACAGCCCTGTACGTTTTACTATTCTGATGACTACGCCTAATGTGCACACGCTCGCAACTTTTATATCTGTTCGTGCGCACACGCATCCGATGCGGATAAAAGTGCACGTGATTCCAAATGCTAAGGAAGCACGAGTGGTGGAGGTGAGCAGCACAAACCTTGAAGTCAAAGTTGACGAAAGAGCAGTTGACGGTCGTGCCAACAGGCGACTCATATCCATTTTGTCAGAACACTTCCACGTCCGGAAATCGGAAGTGTCAATCATTAAAGGCGCGAAATCCAGAGACAAGCTGGTGGAAATTGTTCTTAAATAACCGATTCCGATTTGCGCGCCTCGCGAGCGTTGCAATACGGCTCGCAAGACTTGATTGACTGGAGCTTAGGAACCTACACAGTAAAAATAGAACATTGAAGCTCTAATAGTGGACCACCATGCCCCTTGAAGTGCAATTCTCGAACTTTAATCACCACAACTACAACTTTCTCCGCCGGCCTGACTCTCCATAGTCCTGTTCGAGCACAGTCCTGTACTTGTCCCATTCCTCAGCAAGTTGCCCCTCCCATGCTCTCTTATTTTCAACCGGAGCAGACTTGTATTTCACCTTGAATGTCATCGTCAGTCGTGTTCTATTTTTACCCACTGTTTTCAGGACATAATGCCCCTCTTCATCTAAGTCTTCACCCAATCCCAGAACAGACCATTTGCTGGGAGGATTAAGCGTGACAATTCTGACATTCTCCACCTCCATATCATTGATGACGAAATGGTTGATCCATGCTGCTCTGGTTCTTGACTTTGAGATGATGTGTCGTTTAACCTTGCTGCCGATGATCTTCAGGTCATCCTCTCTGTAGTCGGTGCACCATCGATACACAAAATTCAATGGCGCCTCAAAATCCAGGGACAGATTGTAAGTCTTCGTCACCATGCAGCAGTGGAGATCTTAAAGATATTTGAAATTTCAGATAACATCTTCACGCCAGATTGCATGCCCACGCGATTCATGTACCGATTCATGTACCCAGTGAGTGACGACAGTGAGTGACGACGTTCAAGGCGATGCATTTGAACTCAACTCCAAGCCATTTGGTTCATGGCTCGATTTTGTGGCGTGAGGCGGTATCTATCATACCGATGGCCATCTTCGGATTTGTAAAAAGAGATTAACTACCATGCTATTGCCAATCCATGATGCTGGCCAACGCTAATGCTCATTATTGTACAACAATGCGACATATTAAATAAGTGGCCGTAAATGGAATCGTTGCCTTCTGTGTGGAAGGCATAGCTTAAACAAGGAAGAATTTAGATGGAACAGAGCAAGGAAATGACAAAAATAGCCGATTTGACGCCTGAATCTAAGAGCGTCAATGTGATAGCCAAGGTACTTTCTGTAGGGGAATCGAAAGAGATCCCTTCCAAGTTTGGACCTTCGAGAAAGGTGGCAGAAGTGCCAATAGCAGACGAGTCCGGCAGCGTTGTACTGAGCCTCTGGCAGGACCAGATAGGCACAGTGTCTGAGGGCGAGACGATCCAGATAGAGAACGGATATGTCTCACTTGTAAAGGGACACATAAGGGTGAACGTAGGGAAATACGGAAAGATAATGAAGAGCGAAGTTGATGTTTCCGATCCCAGCACCGCAGTGAACGTGAGCGACAAAGAGTATGAGCAGCCAGAGAGGCGCTCGTACGGCGGGGACAGGCGCAGGCCTTCCTACGGCGGCGGCAGACGGGACGACAGATCCAGAAGGTTCTGAAGCAACCCACCCACCAGTTATCGGACCGCCGTAAGGCGGTCAAAACCCTTTATTTGATTTTATCACCATTGAATCTGGCTTTAAGTATCGCCAGTGGAAACTTACACTGACTCTACGCCGGCCAAATGGAATTTTGTCAGTCTGCATCCCATAGGATTCGACGGATAAGCGCTGTCGCCAATCTCGTTTCAAATATCCGCAGACAAAATCACGCACTTTCACACAGAATCGACTATGCTGTCGATTTCATGCATCAAACCCTTCTCCACATGATCAGTCCACAGCATTTCGGAAACGTCCAGAGGGATGAACAAGGGAGAAAGAAGCAATGTCTCCACAGCCATCACGCCCAGATTCTGGACCCATTTACCAGCACCCATTGTTAACTTCGTTCCTTCAGGCACCTGTTCAAAAGTGATGATTAGGGCGTGTTCTGCAGCTATAATGTCTCTGAGAATTCCTCCCTTCTGAGCTTGAATAATGCCTCTGTTTCCCTCTGCCTTCTGCTGCGCCTTCCACCCTTCCTGTCGAAGGTGGTTGTAAACCGACTGAGTCAGTGCATTTATGTCGGTCTGCTTGCCGTATGTTTTCTCCTTCTTGAAAATGCTCATTTTATTCACGATCCATTGCTTGGTCATCTAACCGACTGATGTTATTAAAAGATCGGGTTTTTGTCCATGGCGGCGTATTCTGGAAACACAGCAGGTCTGAGGATGGGGCATTGAGCTGCACGGCCATGAAAAAAACAACTGAAGGCGATAAACAACGCATAAAAACAGATGGTTAAACGGTTTGAGTGGATTGTTTTGTCGCTACTGCTCTAACCTTCCGTTATCTTGATTGCGCCGGTTGGGCAGACTGGAACACACGCCATGCAATAGACGCATTCCTTCTCTCTGACAGGATCGCACTTGTCTGTCCTGTATTTAGCATAAAGCTCCTTATCGTCGGCAATCTTCTTGTCATTGTTGACGCCCATCTGGCCGGGATTGAGAAACCACTCATAAAGCGTTACAGGGCAGACATCCATGCACTCGCCGTCCGCCACACATGCCTCCCAATCCACAGCAACATTTGTACCGTGTATTCCGAGTTTGGTGGGATACGGCTTTCCTTCGGCATCCATTCTCTGAACACCTTCCGCTCTGACTTCATGTTCCGTATCTGCATACGTCTTATGCGGACTTGTAACTGGATAATGTTCCTGGTCGTTCAGAAAATTTTCGTCTATCGGTTTTGGTTTGTAATCAAGGCTTTCCAGGTCAACCATACATATAACCTCTATTTACTGAGTTTCTGTAAAAAGTAATGGCATATTAATATTGTGTTTGACCATCCCGGTACGACGAGACAATGCGCCCGATAACGCAGGAATTAGATAGAGTCATCAGTACTTTTCGAAAGCATCGCCTCTCGGATCGAAACCGGGTGTCACTGTGTCGGAAACAATGATACCCTGAGCGTGGCCCATCATGCTGTTGTTGTCATCCACAGGTTCAGCAAGTTTCAGCCCAAGACTCTTCTCGGCATACAGCGTCGAGCTGGAATATATTGATGCAGGATAGCAGAAGCGTGGTGCTGCGATTGCATGCTGAATGTCCTCACCCATGTCGAGGATTCTAGAAATAATCTGTATGTTTGTCTGTGGCTGCACATCACCTCCCATGGAGCTCAGATAAAGATTTTCGGGACCCTTGCAAACGGTTGCCATTAGTGTGTGAAAAGTCTTTTTGTGAGGTGCCACATGATTGTGATGCGAACTGTCAAGGGTGAAATACGAACCTCTGTTATTCATGTTTATACCGGTACCTTGTATAGTATGGCCGGAACCGAAACCCATGTAATTGCTTTGTATAGCGCTTATGCCTGCATTGCCGTCATAAACAGAGAATGCCGTTGTATCGGAAAGGGAATCCGCCCTTGCCCTGCTGGCATCTTCGGCAACATAATGGTATTCCGGTGAAAGAAGATGAGGTGGAAGAATGACATATTCCGGATCACCGATAAAACGCGATCGGTAATGATAAGCGATGTTCATCGCTGACAGTAAAGTGCCATAATAGTCATTCTTTTCCATCGAGGAGAGAGAATGTCTGGAAAGCATGTTCATCCAGAAAAGCAAAGTGGCACCCTGGCTGTTGGGCGGTGTAGTGTACACAGTTCGTCCCCTGTAAGTCGTGCTAATCGGATCAACCCATTTCGCTTCGTAACCATCCATGTCGCTGAAACGTATAAGTCCTCCTTTTGCCAGCATGTCAGCCTCAATGGACTTCGCCAGGGCCCCGTGGTAAAAGGAATGACCCTCATCTCTGGAAACTAGGTTGAGCGTGTTGCCCAGTTCCTTCTGATAGATGGTTCCGCCTTTGGATATGTCGTGGTATATTTTCCCCCAGTCACTGTCATCACTTTTTGTGAGACTGATAGAATTGAATAGGCTGTTCTGAACTCTGAATCCCTCAGTTGCGTACTGAATCGCCCTCCTGAATAAGTCAGGCATGTCCATCGTGCACTGCTCCGACAACAGTTTCCATGCGGAAACCATACCTGGCACAACAAATGACGAAAGGGGTCCTCGCTTGGGTATTGAGGAGAGCCCTCTCGATGAGAAAAAATCAGCAGTTGCAAGCTCCGCCGCGTAACCACTGCCGTTTACTGAACGAACACCGCCATCATCGACAACTGCGAACAAGTCGCCTCCGAGGCCGTTGAGATGCGGCTGGACCACAACCAGAGATGCGCTTACTGCAAGAGCGGCATCATACACGTTCCCTCCTCTCTCGAGTATCTCCAATCCGGCTCGGGTGGCAAGCGGATGGTTAGCAGCTACAGAAAAATCAGGTGCCAAAGTAATTCACGCTCTGGCAATAAACTTCCATGTATTCAAAATTTTATCATTTCGGCGTACCGATGGGTCGGCCCAAAAGATAAATACAATTATTGAGAGTCGTAGTCATGAAAGTTGTTCTTTATGACATTTCGCTTGATGTGGATTTCAAAGGTCTGCGGTACAGTGGTCAGTGCACAGTGAGTTTCGCGAACACGGAGAGGACGGTAGTCCTTGACAGCGATCGGCTCGATATACAAGACGTAAGCATCGATGGAAAAAAAGCCGTATGGAAGTACGACAGGAAGAACTGCAAACTGTCAGTTAACACGGGCGTACACCGAAAAGTCACCTGTAAAATTAGTTTTTCCGGCAGAGTTCTTGAAGGCGGATTACAGGGATTCTACAAATCCAAATCCAAAGATGACTACGTGCTCACCACACAGTTTGAGCCTACGGGTGCGAGGAGCTTCATACCATGTATAGATCATCCTGCCTACAAGTCAATCTTCAATATACGTGTAACAGTCGACAAAGGACTTCTGGCGATTTCCAATACCGAGGTATTGAGCAGGACTGAAAGGAACGGTAAATGGGAGTATATTTTCAAACCCACACCGTTGATGTCGACTTATCTTCTCTATCTAGGCATTGGCAGGTTCGCGGAGTCGTCCAGGAAGGACGGAACCCTGCACATTATCGCCGCATCTACTCAGGCGCAGCGAGGAAAAGGATCGTTCGCACTTTCGAACGCGCTCAAATTTCTGAGGGAGTATGAAAAATTCTATTCCATACCCTACCCTCTATCAAAATTGCATCTTGTCGGTGTTCCGGAATTTGCAGTAGGTGCAATGGAAAACTGGGGAAGCATAACATTCAGGGAATATGCGCTGCTCGTTGACAAATCCACCAGCGAATATAACAGGAGAGTCGTTGCGATTGTCCTTGCGCACGAGATAGCGCACCAGTGGTTCGGAAACCTGGTCACGATGAAATGGTGGAACGATCTGTGGCTCAATGAGAGTTTTGCGACATACATGAGCAACAGAATTGTTGACGGAATATATCCCGAGTGGAATACGTGGTCTGATTTTATCCTCAGCGAAACAGGACGATCGATGCATGCGGATTCGCTGAAGAACACGCACCCCATAGAGGTTAAGGTTGACAGGCCCGAAGAAATAGGCGAGATATTCGACGAAATAAGTTATGGAAAGGGAGCGAGTGTTCTCAGGATGATTGAAAATTACCTTGGCAGTAGGGCATTTAGGAGGGGTGTTTCAGCATACTTGAGGGAGTTTGCATACGGCAACGCCGAAAGCAGCGATCTGTGGAATGCTCTTGCAAGGGCATCCGGCCAGGATATTGGCAGGATTATGAAATCGTGGATAGGCAAGCCGGGGCATCCGCTTGTTCGCGCAACAATCAAGGGGGATAAAATCGAGCTCAGTCAGGAACGCTTTATTATTTCAGGCAGAGGTTCAAAGGACATTTGGCCGATTCCCCTGACATATACGCTCAACGGCAGGAGAAAGACAATGCTGTTCGATCGGAAAAACACGACAATCGGCGCCAAGCGGGTAAGTGAGTTTCTCATCAACGGCGACAGAACAGGATTTTACAGGGTGAAGTATGACGATACGCTTTATTCAAAATTAAAGCATGACATCAATCGCATTGGAGCCGCAGGACGATGGGGGCTGATGTCCGATCTGTTCATGTTTCTGATATCGGGAGAAACAGACGTAAATATGTATTTGCAGTTCGCCAGGAAAGTTGCGCGGGACAACGACTATCTCATCGTAAGTGTGATGAACTCTCAACTGGGATTCCTTACAGAACTAGTTCCGGAGAGGGAAGATTTGAAAAAAATCTACACTAGTTTCTGTCGTAGCCACCTGAGAAGGATCGGTGTAAGGAGGAGGGTCAGGGAAGACAGAGGAAACGCAGTTCTCAGGGAACGGTTAAGCAACGGACTTACAAGGATCGATAATGTTTTCGCAGCGCAAATGGCATCACTCTTTGACAAATGGAATGAGGTTGAGCCAGAGCTCAGGCAGGCAGTTGCAATATCTTATGCCCGTGTTAACGGCGAGAATGCGTTTGACAGATTGTTGAAGGAAATGACTTCCGCAGGAAGTGATCAGGACGCGATGAAGATTGCGATAGCAATGGTTTCATTCAAAGAGGGCGAGCTTAATCGCAGGGCGCTGGAGCTCTCTTTTACAGGTAAAGTGAACATTGGCCACATAGCCTACATGGTAATAGTGGCAACTTCAAACAACGAAAGCAGGGATGCCGTATGGAAGTGGTTCGTGGACAACAGAGAAAAACTTCTGAAGACCTATTCGGGCACAGGACTCAACTCGGCTATGGTGGAGAATCTCATCAGCGGAGCCGGGACGCGGAGACCTGATGAAGTGAGGGATTACTTCAACACTCATACTGTGAAAGAGGCGGATATGGGCATACGGAAGGGACTGGAGCTGCTGGAAGCGTACGTCGGCCTGATGAAGAGGCTTCGGGCAGGAATGTGATGTATCCCGCGTGATCGAAGGCAATGTTTAAGTCATAGCGAAGGCGATGCATATTCATGGATGTGCCGGTAGGTATGAAAGTACCTGATTTCACTCTACCTGACGAAAATGGAAATCAATTTCACCTCTACGAAGAGCTGAAAAAAGGGCCGCTGATCATTTACTTCTTTCCGAGGGATTTCACAAGCGGCTGCACAACTGAAGCATGCGAATTCCGGGATAATTATGACCTGTTCGTAAAGAAGGGGGTAAGGGTTGCAGGCATAAGCACGGACGGCACGGAAAGACACACGAGTTTCAAACAGAAGCACTCCTTGCCTTTTCACCTCCTAAGCGATGGTGGTCACCGGATAGCAGACTTATTCGGCGTGAAGCGTTCGCTAGGCATAATTCCTGGAAGAACGACGTACCTGATTGGAAAGGATGGCACTGTGCTTCATGTCTTCAGTTCCCAGCTCCAGCCGAAAAGGCATATTGCAGAGGCGCTTAAGGCAATGGAAAGGACTGGCGTTGGCGCCAACAACATTTGAGCTATGATAGATATTGGGAAAGTACGTGTGAAATTGCTATTCCATTGCCGTAGCACTGTGCTGATGCATCGATGGAACTGTGTAAACAAGCTGGTGCCTGCACTTGATACAGGTGATTATGCATTTGTCTATGTCAATCAGGTTCTGCGAGTACAGGTTGCGCAATTCCTTCCTAACTCTTTCAGGGTACACACAGTCGCATGAACACTTTTCGTCACTGCAGAACTTACACATTTCGCAACACTCCGTTAATTCCGTTGAGTGTGTGTAAATGGGTAGCCTAAATAAACCTATTCCGATCTGCAGGAATCCGCACTATTCGAAATGAGAGTTAAATGATGAATCAGTCGCTTTGCGGCTAATTGAATCCACTACTTCCGCCTGGTAAAAACAGTGACAGCGTGCAACGCAGCCTTCGAGGCGAAAAGTCTGTCTCGGAAGGTATATAGGAAGTTCATGAATGTGATTGAAACATGGAAGACGACCTGACAGAACTGTCTGAAAATCTCAAAAGGGATCTGAAACTCGAGTCTGCGCCAGTCCAGATTTCCTACTTGAATGCTGAACCCCTGGGTATCGAGAGATATCCTCACAGTGTGCCGGCCGGTTGTTCATTCTGGGGAATAGGCACACAGAAAGAGATTTACGCACCGCTTTCTGCGCATGAAAATTGCGAAATAGGTGCCTTTGTACTTGGCATCAGGCCTTCTGGCGAGCTTGGATCCAGGCTCTCGGAGACACTTGGCTGGATGGAAGAAAAAGGGTATCTGGGAAAAGGAGAAGCAGCGAAAATACCACATAACAGCAGCGCGCCAGAATTTGTCTATTACGGCCCACTGGGAAAACGTGACATAGACCCTACAGCTGTTGTAATGTTCTGCAGGCCATCCGGCGCGATGATTGCTCTGGAAGCCGCCAGCCTCTACGGCGCCCATCCATTCAATGTCCCGCTGACCGGGCGCCCAGCTTGCTCAGTCATACCGTTTGTCTTAAGCGGAAGAGCACCGGTTGCGGTGAGCATGGGCTGTTCCGGCTTCAGGACATATGTGGATGCTGCGGCGGGGAATATGCTCATCGCCGTGCGCGGTGACATTATAGCGGAGTTTGCGTCATCGGTTGCGAAAGTGGCCGCAGTCAACGTAGAAGTCTGTGAACTCGACGCAGAGAGGAAGAAGGAATTCACGAAGGAAAGATGAAGCGCGGCAGTGCGACATAGGGGCATCTTCAGCCTATTAGCGTTTTCCCCTCTCCCACGACGGTTTCCGGCCATGCATCGAGGGAGAATGGATCGTTATTCCACACTGTGAACGATGCCATTCTGCCCTTTTCGAGTATGCCTATATCCCTGCAGCCAAGAATATTCGCAGCATTGCCTGTGATGAGTGCTATCGATTGCTCCTTTGTCAGGCCATACCTGAGGAAGAAACGAAGCTGGAGGAAAAGATTCCTCTGTAGCACGACTGGATGGTCTGTCATGAGGCAATAATCTATATTCGACTCAGCGATGAATCTGACGTTTTGCCAGCGCTCGTGCTTAAGCTCAACCTTGTAGGAAAAAGCATCCACCGGCCCGTAAATTACTGAAAGTCCCTCTCTTGCCACTATTTCCCAGAGCCTGGATGAATGTACATCCCCTGCGTGGTTAATCACTGCTCTGAAGCCAAATTCTGACATCAGATTAATCAGATTGACAATATCGTCCTCTTTATGAACATGAACCATCAGCCTCTGCTTTCCGTTCAGTATGTCTATGAGAGCTTCCGTCTGGGGCTCGATTTCATCGATTGTCTTTCGCTTTTTCTTCATTAGCCTTGATGCTTTTAATGCCTTGTTGAGCTCATTTCTCAATATAGATATTGCACCCATCCTCGTCGTCGGTCTGGTTCCCTTCCAGTCAGTTGTTGAGCGAGGATTATATCCCAACGCAGCTTTGATGCCGGGCCTTGAAATGAACGCCTCACGTATGTCTTCTGCAAAATTCCTGATCAGCGCAGTCCTTCCACCTATGATGTTTCCGCTCCCTGGCATTACATGGGAGTAGAGCACGCCGTGTTCTATGCTTTCCCTGAAAGCAAAATCATCCATATACACAGAATCGAGAACGTTCACCATCGGGAGCATTGGATCCATATGCTCATTACCTTCTTCCTCTGCAGACGGTTCACCGCTTCTGGCAAGCCCTATGTGGGAATGGCCGTCGATGAAGGCGGGCGTCACAACACCCTCTGCGATCATTTCGCCTTTCGGTTGAGTCGTTCCTATGGCAGTTATCCTGTCTCGATCATAGCTGATGAAAACATCGTTCCTTACAGCATTTGCAGTTCCGTCGTACAGAACCTTTGCTTTGACGTAATTCATGAACTGTAAAAGGCGAATGCCCTTTAAGACTTTTCAATTCGGAATATAAAACCCTGCAACAAATTCCAGGAACCTATGGTAGGGACAACGCCCGGTAAATCATTGAATGCCTTATCAATCCGGATTTCCATTCATATATGACAACAGGCTCTCCATTCCACCCGCCGACAAACTCAAGGCGAAGCAAAACTCTCCTCGTACGACGAGCTTCTCGTGAAACTGACTCAGTAACGAGTGTCTAAGAATTCCCTACCGAATCACTCCAGCAAATGACAGTTTGTGATACTGTCATAAGCACCATGCGGACGACAGTCATTCTAGTTATGGAAAAAGAACATAGCAGGATAGCAGGCATGCTTGAATGGCTGAATCACATACGGCATTCGAATGTGGTCGTACTGCTGAAGATCGGTGAGGAAACAGAGATAGTTCGTTTCCTCAGAAAGCAAGTAGCGAACATTAATTCTTGGACGGTAGAACTTAACAATATGGTGGAAAGTGGCCTGTCCGCAGAGTGATCGGACTACTCATCCAATGCAGCAGCCTGTTAAAAATCTTTAAGTATCGATCTGATCATTACCCACACAAACCTGGCACGAAATCCAACCTAAGGTAAAAGATTACCCAGCCTACAGCGTGTGATGCCAAGCGTCTGGCTGTGCTCAGGGAAATTAAACCTCTTGAGAAAGATTGTTAGATTTTGAAATAGAGGGGAAAAATTTGGCCGAAGGAAGTAAGAATGGTGCCAAGCGGAGCGCAGGAAAAGATATTGCAGCAGTAATACTTTTGCTGATTCCATTTGCTGCTTATCTTGACCTAGGATCGTTTGACAAAGTGAGTCCTACATTGTATGGAATACCTTATTTTTACTGGTACCAGACTGTGTGGCTTGTCATTTCTGCAATATTATTCGTATTTGCAGCGCTACTGCTGAACAGCGGAAGAGGAGGGAAATCCGATGTCTACTGACCAGATTACAGAAATTTCCGTATTCCTGGTTCTTTTTGCAATATTCGCCTTCCTCGGGTTCTATGCAAGCAGATGGAGAAAAGGCAATCTCGCCGATCTTGGAGACTGGGCACTTGCCGGGCGGAGACTCGGTCCATTCCTGGCATGGTTCCTCATCGGAGCAGATTTATACACCGCGTACACTTTCGTCGCCGTTCCGTCAGGTGTCTTCGCTTCGGGGGCGATCATCTTTTATGCCGTTCCGTACGTTGCAGTGACATTTGCCATAGCAATGGTCACCATGCCAAAGCTCTGGATTGAAGCGAGGAAGCACGGCTATGTTACAGCCGCTGACTTTGTAAAGCACAGATTCGGCACAGTACTTGCAATACTTATCGCTCTGACTGGAATAGTTGCAGAACTACCGTATATCGCACTGCAGATTGTCGGCATGACTGCTGTTCTTACAGTCATGCTGCAGGGACTCGGCGCTAACTCCTCCGCCATCATCGAGATCGCACTTGTCCTATCATTCATCGTGCTTGCGTTGTTCACATTTACAAGTGGACTCCGTGGAGCAACGCTGACGGCAGTATTCAAGGACATTCTCATCTTCTTAACAGTGATTGTGGTGATTATTGTCGTTCCCGCACACTTCGGGGGGTTTGCAAAAGCTTTCGCGGCAAAGCCTGCATTCAGTAAGCTCGCGCCAGTTGCTGGTTCTGCATATTGGACGCTCTGGCTTGGAAGCGCACTTGCACTGTTTCTATATCCCCACGCAGTTAACGGCTCCCTGAGCGCTTCCAGTGAAAAGAAGCTCAGACTCAGCACAGCATTGCTGCCAATATATGGAGTTGGTCTTGCTTTGCTCGCCATGTTCGGCATACTGGTCTATGCAGTAGGGCCGGCAATGGCATATCTTGCCAAGACACCCGCGGCAACAAGGGGCATTCTTGTTGTTCCCGCTTTAATACAGTATTCGCTGCCGCCCTGGTTCTCAGGGCTGGCGTTTCTGGGGATATTCATAGGCGGACTAGTGCCTGCATCAATAATGGCCATGTCCCAGGCGAATCTGCTCGTCCGGAATGTGTTCAAGGAATTCTCGCCAGGCATGAAACCCGAAACAGAAGCGAAGCTGGCAAAGATCTTCTCTGCCGTATTCAAGTTCGTTGCACTGGGATTTGTCTTTATCGTACCGCTGACATACGCAATTCAGCTTCAGCTGCTCGGCGGAATATTGATACTTCAGACGATTGCACCGGTCTTCATGGGCCTGTTCCTCAGGCGCATGAACAAATATGCTATGACCGCAGGCTGGGCAATTGGATTGATTTCCGGAATATATCTTGTTGAGTATGCCAACCACTTCGGTAAACTTGTCACAAGCTTCTATAAATCCCCGTACGGACTGCTTTATATCGGTTTGTTCTCAGTCGCGGTAAATGTGACAGTAGCCGTCATAGGCAGCCTGATAGCATATGCTGCCAGACCACACGCAGCAGCGGCGGAAGCAGCCTGAATTTTGGACAATATGGAGTGTACGTTAAACCATTTCCATTTGCCTTTTTTGTTTTTTGGTTTGATTTTAGATCAATCGTTGAACAATTTTGCATTCAGCAGAACTTCACTGGATGCATCTGGTGCATTACACTCATGCAAGTGGTGAGCTTCTACAGTTCATTGTCAGAAAACGGCACCCTCAGCGCCTCCATATCATGACAGGAATACGATTCAATCCGGTCTGAGTGCCAGATGGTAGAGTCGCTGTAGCAGAATTGGCCCGATTACAGACGTCAGCAGAACCATTCCGATTATCTCGCCGTAGAGTGACTGCGTCACAACGCCCTGCTCGAGCGCAATTCCCGCGATTACCAATCCAACCTCTCCTCTTGGGACCATCGCTACACCTACCCGGAGCGCACTTTGGATGTGCCGGAATTTTAAAAAGGCCATTGCTCCTGAGCCGGCTATCTTTCCGAGAACGGCAATAACGGTAAGCAATGCCATGCCCAACAGTGAGTAAAGGTTTAGAAAATCGCCAAAATTTAATTCAGCCCCAATTACAGCAAAAAAGAGAGGCCCAAGTGCATCCTTGAGAATATTGCTGAATCTTCTTGCATGCTCCTTGGCAAGCGAACCTGCCATTGATATGCCGCCAAGATACGCACCGACCACAGTTGAGAGACCGACAAACGCCGAAATCGAAGACATAGCGAATGCAACAGCCAGCGATGCGGATTCCAGAACGCTGTCATCTTTCAGCCTTGCAACGATCTTAATGAACTGCGGGATAATTGTGAGCGATGCAACGAGCATGACAAACCAGGTGAAAGTTGCTGCAATAGCAATTGAAAACACACTGAGAGTTGTAACACCCTTGCGCGAATTGAGCACCGTCAGAGCAACTGCAAGAATAACGACACTGACTACATCATCTATCGCGGCGGCATTGAAAATCAGGTTCGCCTCAACGCCATATTTCTCCTTGAAGCGCTCCATAGACTGTACCGTTATGGCAAGGCTGGTAGCTGCCATTGTAGATGCGATAAGGATGGCACCAGATAGCGACCTTCCTGTTGCTATGTAGAAGTAAAAACCGAGTACCACAGGAAGAAGTGCACCCCCAACAGCAACCAGAACAGCATAGGCTCCCGCCTGTCTGAGGCCTGAAAGGCCGTTTTCGGCGGCCGCTGAAAAAATTATGAGAACGACAGCAACCTGCGAAAAAAGGAGAACTGTGCTGTTGACATTAATCAGATCGATGCCGGTCCAGGCGTCAATGTAGCCTCCAAGCGCATACGGGCCGAGGATGGCGCCGCCCAGTATTTCGCCGATTACCGAGGGAAGGTGAAAACGCTTTGCGATGAGGCCAACAACCTTGGCGAAAAAGAACAGTATTCCAATGGTAAGCAGGGGTGATGTGTATTGCAATGCCATTTGAAATCTACCATCGCGATTCCTTGAAAGACGGAACCTGTCAGTTGTGGCAAATGGCAGCGAGGTTATTCAACCTTTTCAGAAGGATGGACTTCCCATGGATTCATAACAGCAGCAGTCGTGTACAAAAATGCAACAGGAGTTAGCGCATCTGGCTATCCACCAAACTGCGCTCGTGTTGCGGGTTAACAATAAATATACAGCGAATTTGTTCAGAGGCGTGCATCTGAACACAGTTACACTTTTGCTGTTTTGTTTCTTTGCGATATACTCATTCATTTCGCTGGGAATCGTGTTTCTGCTTGCAATAAACGTCGACAGCATTGACAACCATCTGCCCGGTTCTGAAGAAGGAACTCATCAGCCTGGAACGACAGTCAGTGTCATAATTCCCTGCAGGAACGAAGCAAACGACATACGCGGCTGCATCGACTCCGTACTTAATCAGGACTACACGGGCCTGGAAGTGATCGTTGCAGATGGTAATTCCGAGGATGGTACATGGGAAATATTACAGAGCTACGGCGACAGGATAAAGATCATTAGAGAGAGTGAGAGACCTACCGGGTGGACCGGCAAGAACTGGGGCGCATTTCTTGGATACAAGGAATCCCGGGGAGAGATACTTCTCTTCGTTGACGGAGACATGGTACTGACGCGTGAAACAGTTTCCACGACTGTCAGGTCGATGCTCCATGAGAATACAGATTTGCTTTCGCTCGGGCCGAAAATGGTGATGAAAGGGTTCTGGGAGAAACTCATGCTTCCATTATTTGCTCAGTTTATCATGCTGCTTTACATGCCACCACTAATGAACCGGGACAGGGGACGCGTGGCGATGGCCAACGGACAATATATGATGATGAAGAGGGAAGCGTATGAGAAGTGCGGCACGCACCGCGCCATCAGGGAAAAGATAGTGGAGGATGTCAATCTCGCGAAGCTCTTCAGAAAGAACGGCATGAAAATCAGATTTTACTGGGCGAGCGGCTATCTGAGCACGAGAATGTACAGAAACAGGGGAGAACTGTGGGAAGGCGTGGTGAGAGACATTCAGGGAGAGGTAGGAAGAAAATATCACATCCATTTGGCTGGAATTCTATACCTAGCATTCACATTTTACCTTCCATTCTGGATGATGTATTACTCCATATTCGATGGAAGTCTTCTGCTTCTTGCCGTTTCGTCGCTGTCTCTTGTATTTGTCATCCTCAGAATGCTGATATTCCAGATAGGTACAGGAAGTCCTGCATATATCGCTCTTCTGTTTCCGGTTTCCATAGGAATATATTTGCTCATTTCGACGAGCGCATTCCTGAGGGCAGTTGCAGGGTTCAAAGTATTATGGAAAGACAGGAAATATTCCATGACCGGGGATTGAACCATGTTTCTGCAGTGCCTGCAGACCATTTGGACCATGACATGAGCGATTGTCCTGTCAAGGCACTGCCGGCAGATGCAGTAATGCAAACATTATGTTTCCGAGTATGAATGTGGCAGCAGCTGCGCCAAGCGTGAGTCCAACTGTTTCAAGCACCTTCTTCAACACAGACGTATCTGAAGAGAGTGATATGACTGTCGCCGCGGCAGTCTGTGCCGCAGCAACGGCTATTACTGACAGTATGAGACCGGTAATTCCACCCACAAATGCAAAAGGAAGTATCGGGAATGCTGAACCTATAAGATAAAAGAGACCGGTTTGCAGACCCGCCCGCCTCGGGTTTTCTTCGCTAACGGTTGATCTGCCCAGCTTGTTCCGCACGTAGAATTCGGTCGAAACATTGCCGTTGCGGGCCATTGATTCGGCGGCTTCATTGATGTAAGCATCTTCAAAACCCATATTCTTGAAGAGCGACTTCAATCTCTCAATTCTCTCTTCGACGCTCACTAATTCAATTTCCCTTGCAACTCTGTCTGTCTGCCTTCGTCCGATTTCCACGTGAGCCTTTGTGGACATGTATGCGCCTATTGCCATGGAAAGCGTGCCGGAAATGCCCACTACCAGACCCCCGGCTGCCACAAGCACGGGTGTCTTGACTATCGGCACAAGTCCGGCTACTGCGGCAAGTACTTCCACCAAGCCGTCGCTCATACCGTAGAAAACGTCCCTGATGGATTCGAGTCTGTTTGACATGCCGCTGAGTTGCGTCGCAAAATACTCTTCATGAAGTATTTCATCAGTGACTATACTGTGAAGTTTCTTTCGCTGCTCTTCGTCAATTAGCTGTGTAGTGAGGAATTCACTGTATTCCTTAATCACTGCCTCTTCCCCCCTTTCGAACAGCCGTATAACCATGGGGAGGCCGATGATCCTGCGAAGAAGAAGTATGAACTTTCTCCTGTACGAAGGGTATCTGTAATCCAAGTTGCCGACCCCACGCTTCTGTAGAAAATCCTTCCAGAAATCGGCGTGATTCCTTTCCATCTCTCCCAGTTCCTTCAGGAATCTGCCTCTCTTGCTGTCTTGCTCCTTCGCTCCTAGGCTGCTGTACACCTCGGCATCCTTCACTTCATCATGGTAGAACCACAGAGCCTTCTTCACAACTTCATCGGTAACAGGCATATCGAATTCCAGCAATCAAAAAAGACGCAGAGATTCCAGTTATATAGATTTTTACGCAGGCAAGGCGATCTGCAAAAAAAGTTATCAGCCTAGCCGACCATGGAGTGAAAGCGGAAAGCAAGGGAAGCGCGTGCTTGGAACACAAACTGGAGATACTGATCATATGCATCTGCATTCTTTTATTAGCGGCTGCGACGGACCAGCCGATTGCAGGCTGTGAGTATCCAGCGTCTCCATCGCATACTAACACTATCCAACTCAAAGAAGCGCAGGTAACACACGCGGAGGCCATTCATGTTAATTTCAGCACCTTAGCACCCTCATTGCCATCGAAGGGATCTAGTACGGTTTATATTACTTCGAACAGCTCATACAATAACATTAATTTTACGGCTTCAAACGAAACAATCGTCGTAAACTCATCCATCTCCAGGCCCGTTTCGCTTTCCTTCTTCAATTCGACTGCAATTTTCAACAACACAAACATTGAAATCAGCCACGCCGTGAACAACTATGGCCAGTTCACAATGAAATTTCTCGATTCCCGGCTCATCATAAACAGGAGTATGCTGAACGGTAATTCATCTGCGCCTTCGCCTGCTGCAATGATTGAACTGAATAATTCCTTCGCGTCAGTGCATGATTCAAAACTTTACGCCACTGGACCGATAATCGACTCTGTGAATTCAAGCTCCATTTTACTGCGTTTAAGCGGATTTTATGGTGTTGGAGCGCTGATTGCCGTATCTATATGCCGAGATGTTGTGATGACCGGGGATTCCTTTGTGTCGACACCAACACCATTCATTCAGGCAAATGCCTCACATGGTACTCCGTTTACTGTGATTTCCGTCGCGTCGTCGCGCAGTCTAATCTTCAGCGGCAATTACCTTAACGATTCCGGGACGCAGGCGGACTCGGGACTGTCCGCAACAAAGTCTCTGCACATCAGGGTGGAAAATTCGATCTTCGGCTCTGACAATGCAACAAGTAATACTTCACCTAAGACCAGTGCAGCGGTGTTTATAACCGACTGTAATTTTACGAATATTGACTCTCTTAGGATAGCTGGAGGAGAAACAGGAATTGTCCTATATGATGGATGGCTCGCCAATGTAAGCCAGATTGTTACGACATCTGACTATGCCGGGATCATCGCAGATGCACTAATTCGCGGCACCATATCAAATGTGAGTTCTATTGGGGGCATCTTTACAATCATTTTGCAGAACAGCACCAATGTTTCTCTTGTAGGTGACTCAGCATTCGGCAGTCTTTTCGGGATACGAATTGTATTCTCATCTGGAATACTACTTGACAAAATATACGAGAGGAACGTCATATCCGCCGTTCAGTTCGTCAAATGCAGGCAATCTGCATTGTATGATGCATTTGTCGAACTGATACCCGACGAATTCAATTTTGCTGAATTTTATGGCCTAACTATCGCCGGCTCATCCGGGATAACTATAAACGGCGTACGCATGGTTAACGCCCCGGGACTCAACGGCGGTTTCATCGATGGATGTTCTGTTCTTTTTACCAATGACAGTGCCATAAGCAACCTGCACATGTTCTTTTCAGGCGGTTTTGTATCTACGGCGGTTTATATCTTCAGAGCATTCGGAAATACTGTTGATTCAACAACTGTTGCATCTGACGGGACATACGGCGATGCAGGAATGGTGCTCATCGATTCCGGAAGCAATACGATATCTAACGTGACAGTGAATCTGATTGGCACACAGGCGCTGCTTCTGCAGTATTCGAGCAACAACACATTCAGAGCATCCTCCTGGTCCGTTTACGGCACCGAGCCGCATGGAATATACCTATACTGGTCCAATCATAACCACTTCGTCTATACAGCCGTAGTTTCCAATGGCATATATTCCGAAACTGGAATAGTATTCAACGCCGCGCAGGGCAATATATTCAACGTCACCAATGTGCAGCTCACCGGTTCGTTTCAGTCTGCACTCCTTGTCCAGAGTATTCAGTCTCGCAATAATGTTTTCAATGGCTTCACGTTCTTCTCCGATGCGACGAACCTGTACTGGCTTTCAGTTTCATTCCTGATTGCGTTGGCCTCTACTACCGGGGTGTTTATTTCTGCACACCCAAAAAGAGTGAAGCCATTCTCTAAGGAAGATGAGAAAAGGCTGAAGAGATACAAGCTCTGATTAAGCGGCAATGAAGCCACATATTTGCTCCCTTAAAATGTTGGAAGTTTGGCGGCGAGATTTTTTTAACATATAGATATATTGACTGGCGGTCAAATGGATAGGAGAAACATGAGGGCGCCACGAGGCAGTGAACTCAACTGCAGAGGATGGGGGCAGGAGGCGGCACTACGGCTGCTTATGAACAATCTTGATCCTGAGGTCGCGAAGGAACCTGAGAAACTCATCGTCTACGGCGGTCGAGGCAAGGCTGCTAGGAGCTGGGAAGCCTTTGAAAGCATTGTGGCTGCCCTCAAAGTTCTCGGCAATGATGAAACGCTTCTTATTCAGTCCGGAAAACCGGTTGGAGTCTTCACAACCGGGGAAGAAATGCCGCGACTGCTTATTGTCAATTCACAGATAGTTCCAAAATTTGCGACCGATGACATTTTCTGGGATCTCGAGAAAAGGGGACTGACGATGTTCGGCCAGATGACGGCTGGTTCGTGGATATACATTGGAACGCAGGGAATACTGCAGGGCACCTACGAAACACTTCATGCCATAGCGAATCAGACCTTCGGAAGGGATTCGCTGGCAGGAAAGTGGGTGCTTTCGTCCGGCCTGGGCGAGATGGGTGGAGCGCAACCTCTGGCAATCACAATGAACGGTGGAACGGGCATAATTGTTGAAGTTGACAGGGAAAAGATTAACAGGAGAATACATGACGGTTATCTCGATACATGGACCGAGAGTCTAGATGAAGCCCTCAGAATGAAGGACGTGTCCCTGAGCCAGAACAGGCCAATATCCATAGGGCTTCTTGGCAATGCGGCGAGCACCTACACGGAGCTTTCGAGAAGAGGAATCGTGCCAGATATTGTTACCGATCAGACGGCGGCCCACGACATTATGGAAGGATACATACCCGCGGACATGAGTCTGAAGGATGCGGATGTATTACGCAAAGAAAAGCCTGAAGAGTACCGACAAGCCGTATACAGGAGCATTGTTCTGGAAATGCAGGCAATGCTGTGGTTCAGGAAAAACGGCTCAAACGTGTTCGACTACGGAAACAATATCAGGACTAGGGCGAAGGAGGGTGGATTCGAAAGCGCTTATGAGATTGAGGGGTATGTGCCGGCATACATACGCCCGCTCTTCGCAATTGGTTCAGGTCCGTTCAGGTGGGTCGCGCTATCCGGCGATCCGGACGACATAAAAAGAATAGATGCGGAGATAATAAAGGAATTCGACGACATACACCTTAAGAGATGGATTGAACTAGCCGGGAAAAAGGTGCACTTTCAGGGGCTTCCAGCACGCATATGTTATATGAAATACGGAGATAGGGAGAAAGCCGGCCTGATGATCAACAGGCTTGTAAGAGATGGAGAAGTATCGGCGCCAGTGGCGATTGGGAGGGATCATCACGACACAGGTTCAGTTGCCTCGCCGTACAGGGAGACTGAGAATATGATGGACGGCAGTGATGCAATTGCGGACTGGCCAATTTTGAACGCACTCCTGAATGCAATATCCGGTGCAACCTGGGTCTCTGTGCATCAGGGAGGTGGGACAGGAATAGGCACTTCAATACACGCTGGTTTAGTAGTCGTTGCTGATGGGACTGACCGACAGGAGGGAAAGATCGCGAAAGTGCTCAATGCAGATCCTGGACTGGGTCTGATAAGGCATGCCGATGCGGGTTATAGAAACTCGAGAGAGATAATAAGGAAGGGAGTACGATTCGGATACACCGGTAAACTGACATGAATGGCGAAGTGGAAATCAGGATCGCAAGGAAGGAAGAGTTGCACAAACTTGCTCCTATTCTTGAGGAGCTGGAGCCGGATGACTATCTTCCGGATGTTATTCAGGAATGGATAGAGCGTGAAAGTGTCTTCATCGCATTCGTGCACGAAGCGGCCGCCGGAATGTCTCACTTCGAACATTTGCCCGATGGCAGCATCTGGCTGTCTGGATTGAGAGTTGGCAAGTCGTGGAGAAGAACCGGCATCGGTGGTGCTCTGACGCGTTTTGCCACAACCATGCCCGGAGAAACCGTATTCAGGCTGATGATCAGCGACATCAACATTGCCTCAATATCCGTTACTGAGAGGGCCGGATTCAGAAGGAGAAGCAGTGTCTCACTCTGGCAGGCTGAAAACGGTGCTAACATTTTACCGGGATTCAGCCCCGCTAATGTTCTGCTTGATGAGATGGAGCATATCGGCATGTTCGGGGGGCTGCTGCCTACGGCATGGCTTGCTTTCGATCCGCGGACAGCGGACAAAAGGGATTTGGAAAGGAGGCACCTTTCATTTGTGCAGGACAGACTTGGAAGCGTTTTTCTGCTGAATGAAGAAGCAAGGGCACTGACCCCCATGCATCTCGAGAATCGTGCGTCTTTGAACACAATACCCTCAGGATACATACTCCTGGCCGAAGGAGGGGAAAAACTCGATTCAACCGGGCTCAAACAGACACTCTGGACCAAGGGCGTTGGAATTTATGAATTTAGGAAAAACGATTACAAGACCTGAAGTTCAGCGCTTGTAACGGAGTATGGCGGCCGCACCGCCAAGTGCGTCAATCTGTCTTCCGGGTTCCCATCTTGACGTTACAACCATCACTACCCCCGCCTTTTCCTCCGCCTTTTTCATCAGACGCTCCGTGGCGCTCTCTCTCAGCAGCCTGTCCGTGACAACCAGCCTGGAGACAGCTCCGGCATCCAGCGCTTCCACGATTTGTTCGATTCCGAACGTCACCGGTCCGTCGGTCGCTATGAGCTTCTTTATCTCCTCTACGACTCTTGCCTCTTCCGCGATCCGCGCCTCCTGGAACAATTTTGCATTCTCCGGTTTGGAAACTGCCTCTCTTATGCCTGCCATACCGGCCTGCCCGGTCTGAATCAGTTGTGCATTAGAGAAAAGTGAAGGTTCGGCCGCCCGCGCCTCGCGAAGGAAGTCATCCTTCATGAAGCCCGGTCCCACTACCAGAATAGGCATGCGTGGCAACGATTTCACCAGCCGAATGATGGATGCGGATGTTTCATCCCGATCTCTGGACGCGGCCTCGTCCTTAGACTTTCTGCCATGTATTGTAGCAACCTCGTCGACGCCAAAACTCTTGATGACGGCGACGGTTGCTTCGCCGTGCTCTATCGAGATACAGATGAATCTTGCGGCCCCCTTGCCGGAAGCAGCCTCCCTGAGCCTTTCAAGGGATGCGGCGTGCCACTCCTCCTTGACAATTGTTATCTCCGTTCCCTCTTCGACGTTGAAGGTGTGGTGAAGTCCCGAGCCGAATTCGGCTTCCTCGATCGTCCCAGTTACCCTGAGCATACTGCTGAACTCTGTGAACTCCACCTTCTCCACCCGGACGGTTAGATAGATGCGCACTTTGGATTCTCTCTGTGCTCTGATGGCGTCTTCCCTGGCTTCCTCCCGTCTGTAAGTGTGCCCCTTCACTACGTCCCCGGTGCGTATGATGTTGTAAAGATGCCACAGGTCATCTGAATTCGTAACGAGAACAGTTATTTCACCTGTTTTCGGATCCTGTCTGAGTATGCGCATTGAGAGCACCGCCTGTTCAGATGTGTTTGCCCTTTCTGCGTATGAATTCGGACACTATTTTAGACATCGTCCTTGCCGAGCCAGAAAACGTCTGTCCGGTACCGGCACCCGTGGTTCTGCCTGAGGCAATTTCTTGTATGATGTCGTCTGCACCCAGGTTTTCGCCATCTATGACAGTATAGGCGCGCCCAATCTCGTCCGAAGAATGTGAATCACTTCCGCCAGTACCACCTGTGCCACGCGAGGAGGCAAAAGCGAGTGCACTCTTGTTTCGAGCGTGATGATTCCTGCCATTGACCGTTTCAATGGCTTTCACATTCAGTCTGATCAGTGTATCCATCCCTGCCCCGGTGCCAAGTCTGAACGGATGGGACGGAACAGCGATTCCACCAAGCGACTCCACCTTTTCAATAGCCTCAGCCATGCCTGAGCCTGAAGGAATATCGTCAATTATGCCTATGCAGAGAAGATGTCCTTCTGCAGTAGACAATTCACATCCTGTTAATATCACAAAGTCTTCAGTACTGAAGGACTGCGCAGCAATTGAACCTTTCACAGTATTATGGTCTGTAAACGCCATGCCGTCCATGCCTCTGCGCCTTGCTGCAGCCACTGCGTCCCTTAGCTCCACATTCGAGTCAGGACTATATATGGAGTGATTATGCAGATCTAACTTCATCTTATCCTTGAACCAACACCGATTCGTCCTCCGTCCACCGTTATGAAAACATCACCCTTCCTGATTGGCAATGGCTTCCCTCCGGATACGACAACGGCGATTTCAAGTTCCGGCTTTTCGTCAGATAGGGACACTATGCCGCCGCTGTATCCGGCAATTCTGAGATCAACTTTCCGGAATTCATCAATGCTGATTGTCCTCATAGGCTCATTGTCTTCTCCGATTCTTCCGACCGGTACTTCGGAATACGGTCTGAGCAGTTTCACTGCACCCCCACTTTCTGCTGCAAGCATCATACCCTGCGACTCGTAACCCCTGAGCTTGGCTGTCGCAAGATTTGCGACAACTACAACACTCATCCCGACAAGCGCCTCTTCGGCATAATGCTGCCTCAAACCGGCCACAATCTGTCTCCTCTCTCCAGTATCAACCTCGAGCAGCAGCAATTTTTCCGCAGACGGGTGCTTTCTCGCTGAAATGATCTTTCCAACCCGAAGGTCTAGAGGGATGACGTCCGGGCTATCTACCGGCGCATCTTTCAACATATCTGGGTCGATACGGCTGAACACCGGTTTCGGCTCCTTGATTAAGTAGTGCTCTGGAACTGCGTCCAGCCTGTCCCAGCGCAGTTCTCCTGCGCAGTCAGCATAGCCGAGGAATGACATGACAGACGCGGAGGCAAACGGAAGGAACGGGAAGCTGAGTATGGCAATGCGCCTGATCAGCTCCAGATTCGCAAAGAGATCTGCAGAGCATTTTGTCCTGTCTGTCTTGATTGAAAACCATGGAGCGCATCTGTCAAAGTACTGATTGCCTGACTGAGCAAGATCCATCAGCGCTTTCAGTGCTTTCTTGAACTCGCATCCCTCGATCAATTCAGATATCAGAGAAGCAGCCTTGACAGATTCCCGTATAACGTGCTCATTCTCAGACCATGTATCAGGTCTCTTCAATTCGCCGAAATTCTTGAATGAAAAAGAAAGCACTCGGTGAAAATAATTGCCTAGTGTCGCGACGAGTTCGTTATTAACCTTTGATACCATGTCATCCAGGCGGAAGACACTGTCCCTGCCCTCAGGCATCACGGATGTGAGATAGTAGCGAAGCTGTTCCGGCGTGAATTTCCTCATGAGTTCCCTGATTTCCGGTGCCCCTCCCCGGCTCTTTGAAAACTTCATCCCTGAATTGTCCGGCGTGAGGTACTCGTTGGCGACAACATCATAAGGTAGCACGAGGTCACCGTGCGCCATCATCATAGCAGGCCAAATGATTGTGTGGAACGGAATGTTGTCCTTACCCATGAAATAATAATGCATCGCCTCCTCATCCTGCCAGAACTGCTTCCAAGCTTCCGGTTCACCCCTGTTTCTTGCCCACTCTATGGAAGCAGACAGATAACCGATTACTGCTTCAAACCACACATAAATTACATTCTTTTCGAAACCTGGAACAGGAACAGGGATGCCCCAGTCAAGATCCCTCGTGGCAGATCTGTCATCGAGACCGGACGAAATCCAGTTCAATGAGAAATCAAGCACGTTCTGCCTCCAATAATTTTTGCCGGAAAGGAATGAGTGAAGGCGCCCGGAAAAAGCAGAGAGTGAAAAAAAGAGTTGCTCGGAACCTTTCAGCACAACGGGATTTGAGCAGAGAGTGCATCTCACTTCATTCAGTTCTCCCGGTTCAAATATGGTTTTGCAGACCTCGCACTGATTTCCCTTTGCCTCCTGATATCCACATTTCGGACAGGTACCGGAGACGTACGTGTCGGCCAGAAACCGCTTGTCTGTTGTACAGTAATACTGGTCGGTGGTTTTCGCATAAAGATGACCGTCTGAATACAGTTTTCTGAAAAAAGACTGCACGACGTCGAAGTGGTTCTGAGTATGCGTTTTAGTAAAAAGGTCGAACTGTATTCCCAGCCATTCAATAGCCTCCTTGTTGGATTTGTGATACATTTCTGCTACCCGATCTACAGAAATGCCCTCTTTCTCGGCCGTTATGACAACTGAGGTTCCGTGCTGATCGCTTCCTGAAACCATCAGTACATTATTCCCTCTCATCCGCTGGTAACGGGAAAAGATATCCGGTGAAAGAAGCGAACCAGCGACATGACCAACATGTATCGCACCGTTGGCGTACGGCCATGCAACATTTACAACATATTTTGTCACAGTTACCATCATCCTTGCCGATTCACAGCATATACATCAGACAGATTCATCCGGTTTTCCGGCAGACTATCTTCATCAGATTATTAATTCTATCCCAAGTGTGGTGTGCGGACACGTGGCTGCATGGTTACGGCATTGCCTCTAATCGTGAATTGTAAATCCTTAAATACTGCACCTTACATTATTAGGGTTACCCTAATGTGGCTAATAAGATGAAAGAAAAAAAGAGATTATCCGGGATGACAAAGAAAGAAAGAGATTGTCTTGTAGCAATCAGGGAAAGTACTGTTGCGCCTTTTCCAGCGAGGTTGTGTGAAGTCGCAAGAATCATGGGTATCAGCTCGCCCTCGGCTCTTGAGATCATAGGTAGGCTTAAAGGGAAAAACTTGGCTGAGTCGAGGAATGGTATGATTACGCTCACGGAAGAAGGTGATGCCGAATACGAGAGAATAGTACTAAATCACCGCGTATTGGAATCTCTTTTTGTGCAAAGTGGCATTTCCATGGAAAAAGCATGCAGAGACATTAAGGCTTTCGATTACTTCCTGGACACAAGAACGAGTCTAGCGATTCTTAGAAAGATCGGTAACCCTGCATCCTGCCCTCATGGAGATCCGATAAGAGTAGGAACGGAAGGGGGCCAGTAGCTTGATCAGCGTGAATCTCTGGAATCCGACAGACACGGGTTTTACGACAGTACTGATGCTCTCTTACCTGCTTGGAGTTGTTCACGGAATAACCCCGGATGAACACACGTGGCCTATAACGTTCTCATATTCCGTAAGCAGTGGAGGATCCAGACAGGGCGCTAAAGCCGGACTGATATTTTCCGCGGGTTTCACCATACAAAGGGCCATACTCTCCGAGGTTGCATATTTCGCTCTCGCAGGGATATTCATGACTGCACTGTCGTTCGGAATCACATACATTGCGGTAGGGGCTGCAATGGCTGCTGCAGGAGTCTACTTTGCACGGAAGAGACACTACTTTCACATACATGTCCTGGAAAGACTCATGGAACACCTGTTCGGATTACACAGTAAACACAGCTCGGAGCAGGACAGCGAATTCGGACATACTGCCAACCCGATCGAGAGCCGCGACGGCGCCTTTGCGACCCAGCCCATACCATCCAGGCTGGCACTGGTACACGGTCTGATAGCCGGCTTCGGATTCGGTGCCTTTGCACTCATACTCTATACGGTTTTTTCACCTTCGATGCCAAGCCCCTGGCTCGGTTTTGTACCGGGTCTGCTATTTGGTCTTGGAACGATGACCATGCAGTTGCTGTTCGGCGCCTTCTTCGCCGGAACCCTGAGACGAGTCGGGAAACTCACTAAGGAGGGAATCGATTTTGTGACCGGCAACATAACAACAAGCGTGCTTCTCTATGGCGGGCTGGCATTTGCCATCTCCGGTCTGTTGGTGATAGCAATGCCCAACATACTGAACATTGGGTTGAATACTGGCATAAACGTGCATAATCTCGATAATCTGGGGATTGGATTCTTTCTCGTGGTCTTCAGCGTGGGCCTCGTTGGCATCGTCTCCTTCTTCTCAGCCATGAGGAAGGCACGGAGGCTTGGATACGTCGAGAAGCTTGGCAGCGGTGCCCCGTAGGGACAGGTTAAAGTGCAATGCTGATTTCCTTCAGAGTGGTGTAAGATGAGAGTCGCAGTACTGCTCGAAGACAGATGCCAGTCGAAGAAGTGCAATCAGGAGTGTATTTTTTTCTGCCCGGTTGTCCGTGCTGGAACAGACTGTATCAAGATGGGAGAAGAAGGAAAACCCGTTGTCTTCGAGGATCTCTGTATCGGATGCGGGATATGCGTGAACAAGTGCCCTTTTGATGCTCTTCGAATTGAGGGACTGCCGGACGAAATGAGCGAAGACACAATACACAGATACGGGATCAACTCTTTCAGGCTCTACGGTCTTCCCACTCCCAGAACAGATGCGGTTGTAGGCATACTCGGTTCAAACGGGATAGGCAAGTCCACGGCAATTTCAGTCCTTTCGGGCAATATCATACCCAACCTCGGCAATTTTGAGGCTCAGGCAGACAAAGACGCAGTTATAGAATTCTTTCGCGGAACAGGGATGAAAGAATATTTTGAAAAGCTGTACAGCGGGAAAATCAGGACAGCGACAAAGCCGCAGTATGTGGACAGCATACCGAAAACATTTAACGGCGTAGTCAGCGAGCTACTCGGCAAGGTTGATGAACGCGATATACTCCGGGATCTTGTTGAGGAACTGGGACTCAAGAATGCCATGGAGAGAAAAATATCGCATCTTTCAGGCGGAGAGCTTCAGAAGGTCGCAGTAGCCGCAACCTTCTGCAAAGATGCGGATGTGTACCTTATCGATGAACCCTCTTCTTATCTGGATATAAATGAAAGACTGAAACTCGCTTCCCTGATAAGGAGAGAGGCAAAGGGGAAGAGAATAGTCGTTGTGGAACACGATCTTGCCATTTTTGACTTCATTTCCGACAATGTATACATTTTCTACGGCGTCTATGGTGCATACGGCGTCGTATCCAACGAAATGGGCGCAAGGACTGCAATAAACGCCTATCTTGATGGCAGGATCAGGGAGGACAACATAAGATTCAGAGATTACGCAATAGATTTCCAGAAGAGGTCATCAGATAGGGAAGGCGCTTATGCACCAATACTTTCGTACACGTCGCTGGAAAAGCGATATCCAGGCTTTTCTCTGTGTGTTGAAGCAGGTGAGATAGGCAAGGGTGAGGTGATAGGCGTGCTGGGTCCCAACGCCACAGGAAAGACCACCTTCATCAAGATGCTTGCGGGAGTTGAAAAACCGGACGACGGCATTGTTGACGGTAAAATGACTGTGAGTTACAAGCCACAGTACATAAGCGCAGGGAGCGGGGCAACCGTAGAGGAACTTCTGTCATCGACTGCGGCAGAGAGATTTACACAGCAGTTCTACGTTTCGCAAGTGGTCGAGCCGATGGAACTGAGACACCTCATGGACAAGAACGTGGACAGTCTGTCCGGAGGTGAACTTCAGAGAGTGGCTGTTTCGCTCTGTCTTCTAAGAGACGCAGACATCTATCTGATTGACGAGCCGTCGGCTTACCTGGATTCCGCGCAGAGAATGAACACGTCGAGAGTAATACGACGTGTGATTGAGAACAGCAAGAAGTCTGCTATTGTTGTGGAGCATGACATTTACTTCATGGATCTTGTGGCTGACCGGTTGATGATATTTTCCGGAGAATCCGGACTTTCCGGTCACGGTTCGACTCCGATGAGCATGAAAAACGGAATGAATACATTCCTGAAATCTATAAATATAACATTCAGAAGGGACGGCAGCACGGCGAGACCCAGGATAAACAAGCTCGACTCAAGACTCGACCGGGAGCAGAAGAGCACTGGCAACTTCTACTACGATGAATAGTCAATAATTGCGCCGTCCTTGCGGCAAAACAAGTTTGCCGTCTGGCTCCATAGTCGCATAACTGCTGGCATAATATATCAGCGGGAGACGTCCGCCGGAATTGACGACCCGCGTAACGTTGGCAATCACGAGCTGGTGGTCTGCGGCGGGGATGATGTTCTGCACAGATATCTCCAGCGCGGAAATGCACCCTTCTATGATTGGCTGACCGTTGTTACCTTTCAGCCACGGAACTGTCCGGAACTTTTCCGCCTGACTGTTGCGCCGGGAAAAAGTCTCCGAAACATGGCGCTGATCGGCGGAAAGAAAAGAAACCGCACCCTTCCTCGTTATGCCTATGAGTCTCGTCGTTTCGGCGTCGTTCTGAAGAGAAACGACAACTGATGGCGGACTCAGAGAAAGCGAAAATATCGCATTTGCCGTCATGCCAGCAAGATTTGTGCCGTCACTCGTGGCTATCACAGTCACGCCTGTAGGAAACCGTGAAACGGCCGTTTTGAAATCTGCCACGTCATCGGTCATGCGGCATGTCAATCATCGCACCACTTATAAACTTGCGCCGCAGGCGACAGCTGCGCCTCACGTTGCGCGTCTTCTTGCCCTCATAACGGAGTAAATAATTCCCGCAACAAATAGCAATGCTATCACAATAGCAGCGCCGTTGAAGTAATTCAGCGCTGCATTGAGCAAAGAGATATTGCTTCCGAGCTCATATCCGAGAAGCGTAAGCATTGTAACAAAGATGAGTGTGCCGCCAAGTGTGAATATGATGAACCGCCTGTATCCCATCGCCGCTATGCCTGCCGGGAGCGATATGTATGTCCTTACAAGCGGAATGATGCGACCGAAGAAGACAGCCGACTCCCCGTGATCGCGAAAGAATGCGTCTCCGCGATCCAACTCCTTTTTCCTGATAAACAGGTACTTCCCGTGTTTCTCAAGAAAGCGCCTTCCTCCATATTTTCCAATCGCCCAGGAGACAGTTGAACCGAGCAATGAGGCTATCGTCGCAATCAGTATGACGGCAAGAAGGTTGAATCTTCCCTCGAAGCACAATACGCCGGCCAGCGTCAGGATTGCCTCACTCGCGGCCGGCACCATCATGCTGTCCAGCGTCAATAGATAGAATATGCCGGCATATCCAAGTGAGAGCAGGAGGCCCAGGCTGATGTTGAAGAGAGAGGAAAGGAAGCTCATCTTAACTCTCCAGACGGAACCCATAGTTAAATCTTTCAGGCTATGAGCCGCGAAATAGCTCCGCTACCGGCGATTCTGAGCTGGCCGGGTGGCCTTGCATTGAAAAGAATTGCAATCTCCTCGCCGAATGCCACTTCCTGATCAAATTCAATGTCTATCCGCTCCCCGGCATCAATGATCCTGGACTGTACGCACTGCAGACCTGCATTGATATGGATAATCTTTCCACCTTCCAGCGGCTCTTTATAAAAGCCTTCACGGTTGAAACTCAAACTGCCGGATTTCGCCGACTGGAAACGGGCGTTGTTCGTCAGAACGGTCCCCCGCGGAACCTGCACCGGCATCATCCCTTTAAGGGCAAGGCCAACCCTGCTTCCAGCCGCCGCCTCACCGTGGTCAACATCGAATATCTGAATCGAACGCACTGAGCCTTCAGATCCTCCTGGCTGGCCAAATACCCTGTCATGCACCTTCACGGTGCCACTTCTGACTATTCCCAGTGCGACGGTGCCGATGCCCTTGACCTCGAAGGAATGGTCCACGTCAACCCTCCAGAATTCTCCATCCTGCTCCCTCTTGACTTCAAGGTTCATGATGAATTCCCGGAGTTTTCGTTCGCAATCGTCGTCGTACTCCAGCATAGTCCAGCCAGGGAGTCTTGTTTTCGCAATAGAAAAGACCTTTTCGGAGATTGCACTGTCTGCAACTACAACACCGGGAAGGCCAAAAGTGCTGAGCGAAACTATTAGTTCTCCCAGCGTGCCGTCTACCGCATCTGCAAACAGAACAGATGCGTCCGAGAGCCTGAGGGATTGGAGAAGCGGCTGCATACGCTCAGGATAAGTTTTGGGTACGGCGATGCTCATTGCAATATCGCCCTCTCTCTTGTCGAATATCGCTATGTCGCTTTCCGTGCCCTTTTTCGCAAGTTTCTGGGCGAAGGAGGCCATTTTCTCACTCGAATGCCCGACAAATGATATGTTTGCAAATTTCACTGTATTCACACCCTGACGTCGGTGGATAGCAAAAGGTCAACAATTATCTTTTGCAGTGAATCGTTGCCACGCTGCGTCCAGGTAAGGCTGCAACCTGACATGTTCCGTGGAGGATAATGCTGGAGGAAACAACATTGGCAGACTCAACTCTTCGGCTCGTTGCAATTCGGACAGGCGTGCATGAACGCAGGATAAGAAGCACCGCACTTCTTGCACTTTACCATGTCAGTGTGATGCCTTGGGGTTGTTGTTGCCGCGGGCACGTTGTACTGCTGCGGCCTGGTCTGCTGTTCCTGTTTCTGCGGATGCCATTGCTGAGGTACTTCTTGCTTCGCCGTTGTATGGACATCAGTTTGCGAGCCAACACTCTGCATGGCGCTCTGTGGCATTTCACTGTTCATCGCACGTAGACGATACGCGCAGGCAATTAGGAAAATTCCCGGCAGGAAGCCGAAGAGAATGGACACAATACCCCAGATGATTGCCCGCTCCTCAGCAGGGACGAACTTGCCAGTGTCAATAAGCGAACTCACATGCGCCTTTATGAAACTAATTTCCAGTATTGAAACGAAGATTACTGCAAGGAAGTAGACCGAGAGCCACAGATATGACGTGGAATATGCGGCCGCATTGGGATTCACTATCACATATCCCGGAGCTGAGAACTTGAAGTAATAATAAAATGAAACAATAGAAAGGACCACAGAAATGGGAATTTCAATGAGTGCAACGATCTGTGCCCAGAAAGCATAGCTGCGCGCTTCTCTGGCCGGTGGAGGCAGCCATGGTGGCACCTCTTCTGACGTGAAAAAATTCAACTGAGTCAACTTAATCCTGCCTTTGTCGGTGAGCCTTCAGCCGACATGTGAGCGATTGAGCAATCGATATTTATTATTATCTAGTTCCCCAGTATGGGTGGGAATCGGCCCATCCAATCCTGACGAGGGGCGGATTTCAGCTTAAAAGGAACGTACGATGATGAACAGGGACTTGTATTCCGACATATACTATTCTCTCCGCAGGCCTGAGGACATAGCCAAGATGGCCGAAAAGACAAAGCTTGATGAAGAGCTAATGCTGGTAATTTACACCCAGCGCACTGTGAGATTCGCGACGCGCGATTATTACCAGATCGTAGAAATGGCACCATCTCTCCTGAGAAGATGGAAGAACGGCGAGCCGATGGTCAAAATAGCAAGGAGGCTCAATTTTCCGCCAATATTACTCGGACTCATACTGATGTCGCAGGACAACGTGGGCCGAAAGCGTTTCTGGAAGATGGTCAGGGAGCCAGAAACAATAACGGACAAGAGGCTGAAATCTGAAATGATTGCCATAAGGAAGAGCGACATACTTTATTCTCCGGAAGGTGCCGAAGTTCAGAAACAGCGTGGAATAAAGGGAGAGGAGAAGCTTGCCAAATGGCTGGACGAACAGGGCATAAAATACAGGACTGAAGCGGATTTGCGCGGAAAGTTTCCGAAGACTCCGGATTTCCTCCTTGATGAGCCGCTGGATTACAACGGTTATGAAATCAAATGGATAGATTCGAAGGCGTCGTTCGGCGATGATATCGAGCTGAGAAAGAACAACAGGAGACAGTTCCACCAATATGTGACGCTTTTTGGAAAAGGGCTTGTTCTCTACTGGTTTGGCTACATAGATGACATGAAGAGCGAAGATTCCATTCTCATCGGAGACGAAAGCATACTCGGCGAGCTCGAAAAGGCACTAAGCGCAAGTAAAAAGTTTGCGAATTGAAAAGCACATGCAATCGTTTTTATCCTTCCATGAAGCAATCGGTCTCAATGGCAGATAGATCTTTCTCCGCGGGCGAGGTGGAAAAGTTCTGTTACTGCCCCATGAGCTGGTGGCTCAGCAGGAGCGATAACACTACACAGGGAGAGAATACCAGCGCAGGCACTCTGGCACACGAAAAGCTGAGTGCTGATCTGTCCAACCTGTCTGGAAAACAGGCAGAAAGTGTCCTCTACAGCAGGATGATCATGTATTACGCCGTGATTGCGACGGCCCTCGCCGCGATAGGCATTTCACTCGTGAACTTTGACCAGAAGCTCATGATCTCAAGAATACTGCTGCTTGTGGCGGTGGTGTGGCTACTGCTCTCGCTGTCAATACTTTATCTGACCAGGACGGAGGTCTACAGCAGGAAGAGGCTGACGGAACGGCTTATCCTCTTCCTGGCTACGCTGTCTATGGTCCTGTCCATAATGTCTGTGACCATACTTCAGGTCAACACACTTCTGGCAGAGATACTGGAGACAGCATCACTCATCTGGCTCATTGGCGCAAGTAGCTTTCTCTACCTTGATTTGAGGGTGGAAGAGAAGGCATTACGACTCGAAAGAAGTATGAACATCAGCGGGAAGATCGTATACATAGGCGACGACAGCCATCCTGTGCTTGTTTCAGAGAACCGAAGCATCTCTGGTCGACCGGATTTCATAGTAGAGAGTGACGGTATGCTGATGCCTGTGGAATTCAAGTCAGGGAGAGTACCATCCGGGCCTCTGTTCTCCCACGTGATACAGATTTCAGCCTATTGCAAACTCGTTGAGGACAACTACGGTAAGAGGCCGGATTTCGGTTTCATATATTACGGTACAAAGAGATTTGCCGTGGATTACGACGACGAGGTGGAAAAACTTCTGATGACAAAAGTATCAGAGATGAAGAGTGCAGAAGATGCGGGAAACGCACACAGGAATCACAACAGACCGGGTAAATGCCTCAACTGCTCCAGAAGGAACATCTGCCCGGAGCGCCTCGTTTAACACTTGTGCGTGCTACTTACGCAGGAGTTCATCGATGGCTTTGCGCATTTCTGAAATCTGCTCCTTCATTGCAAGCATCTCCACCTCAAACGGGGTGAACCCCTTTGATTCCAGAAGTCTGTGCGCTATTGTTATTCCAAGAAAAATTGCACCTATGACAGCCAGTATGGAGATCGTTACAAGAGAAAACATGAATATGTAGAAATTTGCAGCAATCGATGATAATCGTATTATACCGGAGAACTGAAGTATCTCGAACAGCACAAGAATCGCAATGACTGCAGACCATATAACACCGGAAATTGACAATTTAGGCAATTTTAATGCCCTCCATTGCACCAACATATGGAGTATTGCCGAGGACCAGAACATGAATGTGTCTGCTTCCGGCAACCTGCTTCTCGACGCTTACCGTAGCGGAAGGATTGACGGTTATACTCGCGTTGTAATAGTACTCCGTGCTCTGTGAGCTGTCTATTGCCGTCGCATTTATTGACATAATTGATGCACGCACCTGAAGCCCGAGGTAATATGTGTTATTTGCATACTTAACCAGTCTCAGAGAATGATTCCCCGCGTAACTGTAACTGCCAGTAACGGTGATATTGTTGTAAAAATAAGGGCCAAGAGCGCCGTGGATGAAAACTGTTATGTTTCCGGCATTATAGGCAAACATGATAGAAGGATAACCCGGATAGGAGTTGGCAGGCTTCGTGTTGTTGTAAAAGCCCGTAAAAACGTTGAGTGCAACGAGTCCTGCCACAAGACAGACAATAACCGTGTTCCTGACAATTTTCTTCAGACAGAACCACCTTCCAACGGTACACGTCCTCGGGTAATGCGTTTTCTTTTGTCCTGTGCCTGACTTTCATCCGGCGAGGCTAAAACGGCTTCACCGATAAAATATATTCACATCCAAAGAAAGGCAGATCGCTCAGAATTCCATTTCTTCTGCGCCGGACTCGTCGATGGATCCGTACAGTTTTCTGTTCATGATGGCCATCCTTTCGGGTGTTTTCAGCTGATAGAATTCACATTCATAATGCGGTCCGACCAGTCTCTTACGTGAAAGGCAGTAACCCATTCGTTCACCGGGGTTCCCTTCGGGGCGATGGTCCCAGTTGATGCATTTTTTGCAGAGGTTGACCTTTTCCATTCAGCCCGGCAGAAACATTACTGCTTATAAAACAATTGCCAGACTCAACAGCGGAGAGCGGTTTTCAGTAGCGGGGGATCGATTTGAACGATCGTTCTTCGGGTTTCCCATGAGTATTATGAGCCCGACGGGATGTCCTGGCTACCCCACCCCGCTTTGTTTTGTGTTAGACTGATTGGTGCCCCCATAATAAAGCTTTCATTCTTGATATGCCTGGTAAGTCGGCCGCAAAATAACGCGGGCAATTTGCAAAAGGAATCGTGGATCAGAAGAATTTGCGTATTCTCATCAGATCTTCAAGAGATGCCTTGAACTGAACTTTCTTTGTAGCCCATGCCTTCATGGGTCTGATGGTTCCAGTCAGAAGTCCGGACAGCGTAGCCTCGTCAGAAACTATCTTAATATCAGGATTTTCAAGCCTTCCTTCGTGAAGATCGCCCATCCTGTTTTTCTGGAGGCTAAAACAGAAGCTCTTACCGTCCTTCAGCTCAACCTGAACCGTTCTTGTCATTCCCTCCAGCTCTTTTTGCAGAACAGGGTCCTTCTCCACCCTTGAATTGAACTTGCTTATCGCTCCGTTGATCAGGTCCTCTATCATTGACTTACCTGAAATATTCGAGGTTTTTAATCTTACTGTTTGCCAGTATTCGCCTCGAAGTTTCCCACGAATGCCTGCAATAAGGCGGGAGAACGCCGCACCTGGCCACATACTCTTCTATAAACAGTACGGTCTTCCTGTCGGAGGCATATCCGCTTCCAAAATCCGAACCGAGTTCCGTCTTCAATCCATCAATAAGCCTGTCTCTCGTCACCTTTGCGATGATGGATGCGGCCGAGACCGAAGGATATCGTTCGTCCGCCCTATGCTCGGCAACAACCAACTTGCCACAAAGTTTTGACACTTCTAGAGAGAAACGGCGTTCGTCGACATCAGGAGCGTCGACATAAGCCCCAGGACAGTCAAACAGACTGAGCAACTGGGCAAAGTGCGTCAGCTCAAGCATGTTTAACGCCGACATATTAACCGCATTGTCAATCTCCTGTGGCCAGACTACATGGATTTCCCATTTTGAAACGTAGTGCAGCTGCTCAAACAGCTCATTCCGTCTTGAAGGCGATAGCTTCTTGGAATCTCTCACCCCTATTGCCGCAAGTTCTTCAGGTTCGCCTGCGAGCGCACACAAAACCATCGGTCCCATAACGGGGCCCCGACCTGCCTCATCTGCTCCGAGCTGAACTGTCCGTCCCTTGTCCGCCATGATATAATCCGACAGGTGTGAAACGTGTTGCCATAAGATAACATATTCCTTCGCCCGCAGAATTCAAATCACTTCAAGAACTGAAGCTATCTCAAAAAAAAAACGAAATGGCAGGGAGAAAGAACACGACAGATGGACGAAAAGATACTCGTACCATAAATTTTCAGGCAACCTTTAAGAGGAAAGCTGATTTATCATCGACAGGTACAGGCGTACTGTGCCAAATTGCGCGAGCGACACACAGTGATGAAAAATGCCCGGTGAAGACAGCAGAAAGGATCTTGAAGATGGAATACAGCTGCTAAATGAGGGGAGACCCGAAGATGCAGTCAAAAAATTTGCCAAAGTACTGAAGAGCGATCCAAAAAATGCCGAAGCGTACTTCTGGCGTGCAGAGGCATCCCTGGCGCTTTCACAGGTTACGATTGACGAGATACTCGCACTCTACAAAAAAGCCATAGAGTATGATCCCGCGAACGCATATTATCAGAGTTCTCTTGGTTTTTTCTGTGCGGAGAATGGCCGCTTCAACGATGCTGAAGCGGCCTACAACAGGGCTGCGGAGCTTGAGCCTGAATCATCGGCACAGTTCTATTCTGAATTTGCAGCAGAATATGCACGAAAAGCCCCCATATTCATGGAAAGGTTTCTGGACGACAAGACTCGCGAGATGATCCAGAAAAAAGCGTTAAAGTATGCGCTGAAGTCGATATCAATGGATGAAGAAACGGCAAAAAAACTCCTATGATTCGAACTCCTGAAATAGCATGTCGCCCTGACAAACTGCATGAGCGTTTCAGGATTGTGCCACATATGCGGCGGCCTTAGCCGCAGAACGTGCTCCATTTGCGGATTGGCAACGTGCGATAGACATTTTGCGGTTGACAGGCCGGTTTGTTCGGGCTGTTACAGTGGCAGAACGTTGTAAGAAGTCTGAAAGCACACTCGACTTCATCGCAGAATGGCAAGCCATTCGATGCCTTCAACGAAGCCATCTCCATGGCTCGATTTCGTGACATGCGATGCCACTTTCTTTACGTGCTCGGGTGCATTAGCAACAGCTATACCAATGCCGCAGTTCTTCAGCATCTCGATATCATTCTCACCGTCACCGAACGCCGCAACATGCTCGAGCGCAATACCCATGGTGTGGCATACTCTCGAAACGGCTTTGAATTTTGTGAAATTTCTGCTCTGAATGTGTATTGCGAAGCCGCTCGACTCCACGTTGACATCGTGCCCGCTGAGCAATCTTCTGACGGCCTCAGTATCCGCCGAGGGCTCCAGAGCGACTTCGGTCATTCTCCACTGATCTGTGAATAGCCTGTGAACGTCCAGCCTGCTCTTCAGAAAGTTGAAAGCCTCGAGAGGTTTCTGGGGGCTGTTGAGATACTCCACTGTCTGGTTGTGGTACAGAACACCCCCGTTTTCTGCCACTATCGCACCTGTAAGACCTATCATTTTGAAAAGACCGTATGCGATGGGAAGGACGTTTCCGGTCGCCAGTATTATTGTGATGCCGGCATCCTGAATGCGCCTCAGTGTGTTTATCGCACCGACACTGATTCGCCTGTCGTAGGAAGTCAGGGTTCCGTCAACATCCGTTACAATGCACCGGATATTCCCTTGAGTGGGGGTCATTTAAATTGCGCTCCAGCTTCCCGCCGGTGTCAGCATCACGGCAGTTCACTACTGAGGCAGAAGATGCCGGACTTTAAAACTGCAGCGATATGACACAGGTAGGAGGTGGCCTGACACGGACTGCCTCAATTATATATGCATGCTTTGTGTACCGATGCGTGCGTAGGATTGCTGTGATATCATGATACCCGGACTAGGAAAGATAGACCCGCGCCAGATGAAGATGGCAATGAAAAAGATGGGTATGCAGACAGAAGAGATTGACGATGTCAGCGAAGTGATCATCAGAACGAAATCCAAAGAATACAGATTTTCGAAACCAACGGTCGTCATGGTAAAAGTGTCAGGACAACAAATTTACCAAGTCACTGGAGAGCCGGTAATTGGCGGCGCAACCGCTTCAGAGAGCATCCACTCAGGCCCAGTTATACAGCAGGAGGACATCGACCTCGTTGTTAGCCAGACTGGATGCACAGTGGAGCAGGCTAGGCAGGCACTGATGCAGACCGATGGAAGACCGGCGGACGCCATAATCAGAATACTGACGGGCAGCTGAACATCATGTCCGCTCTGCGCAAGTTAAATATGCACAATCGTTTTGGCCCATGGAAGCCCTGGTAGTGTAGTGGCCTATCATCCAAGCCTGTCGGCTTTCGGCAGATAGCTTGGGACTCGGGTTCAAATCCCGGCCAGGGCGTGAACGAAAAGGCAACCATGTTTCACGCATTATGTACTCTTTTCAGTCACCACAGCTTCGAAACCAGCATCAGTAACTGCCCTCGCCGCCTCTTCAGGACTGAGACCTTCCGGCACCTTCGCGGTGACGGTCTTTCCACTCAATGATACTAAGACTGAATCTGCCCCTGCACCCTTAAGAGCTTCTTTTACTAGCACAGCACAACTTTCGCACGTCATTCCTTGAACGCTGAGCGTGATGTCAGTAAAATCATCACTTTCGCGCGAGAGTCTGCTTGCCACGTCTGCGAGCAGCAACCTGACGCGCGGTTCTTTAACCTGCTTAAGGAATTTGTCGACTATCGATGGAAGGTAATCTCTGCAGCATTTTCCGCTCGGATTGGTCACAAAGCACCACTTGCCTGTTCCCGCCCGCGTATAAGCTTCGATATCCTCTAGCGAATCACAGCATGCCTTGCCCAGTATTTCGGCTTTGATGTTGTCTTCTGTTATGCCCATGCAATAACAGACCGGCTTCACTGAATCCGTTTCCTTGAGGGCACACGGAGTCTTAACCTCATCGGTCAAAAAATAAATTCCTGCAGCATTGCTGTAATAAACCACATTGCATCCAGGGGTGGTGGAAAAACGGTACGTATCATCGATGAGGGACCAGTATCTGACGTCCACATGATTTCGCATGGTAGTCGCAAAGACTTTTGTTCCTTTGTTCCCGCAGACTATACAGTACCTTTCGCCGTCATTTGCCCCTGATGATGCGGCGTTTGTGTATTCGGCTGCCGGAACGATTGATCTGCCTGTGACAGATTTCATTCAATCACACACTCAAATTGCATGATTCCGTGATAATCAGGTCTCGCGACGTTATAAATGCAGCAGTCCCAAAATTTACACCACCTTTAATGTTTTGAACTGAAGCGGAAATACGGGCGTGCAGCCTTTTATGATGATTTTATAATAATCGGTAGTACATGTCATCGATATGAAGGGAATCAGTGAAAAGGCGTGTATGATCAGGCATGGGGAGAAAACAATATGCATCTTTCCATCAGAGGCCATACTGAGAGTCCTGGGAAAGAAATATACGCTTCTGATCATAGGTCTCCTTGGTAATGAAAAAGGCATGGGTTTCAACAAGATTCTGGAAAGCATAGGCAGACCTAGAGCCAATCTCCTTTCCATGAGATTCAAAGAACTTGAAGTCTTGAATCTGATACAGAGAAAGGTAATAGACAGGAGACCGCTTGTTGTAGAATATTCACTGACTGACAGAGGCTGTGAACTACGTGACAATCTCATTCAGCTTTTCGACTGGATAGAAAAGAACTGATTTGAATGCTTCAAACTCGCCCGGATCAAGACTCGTCAAGAATCCTCATCGAGAATCGAATTCAGTGACTGAATGCCCCATGCAAAGCGATGCTGATTGGAGCGGACATGATCGAGGAGGCTTGCGCGATAGGCCCGTTGCATGAGGCAAGCCTTGAACGAAATCGCATTTCACTTTCAAGACAATGACAGCTCGGAAGTCATAGCGTTGTATGACATCCGTTTGAAGCACCGACCGTAGGCTGGTGCAGGGTCGGGGTCTTGCCCCAGAACCGTATCAGGAGGTTCTTCGCAGCATTTACATCCGCGTTGCCGGCGTAGCCACACTTCCGGCAGCAGAAACTCTCCCCGTTCCGGTTCCCCTTCCCGATGTGGCCGCATTCATGGCACCGCTGACTGGTGTATGCCGGTGGAACCCGCTCGAATCGAACACTGTTCGTCTGGCAGGCCATTTCCAGCCGGTTAAGCCAGTTACGGTATGTCCACGCACCGAGACTACGCCGCATATTTTTAGACACGCGACGCTGTGTCTTCCTTCCATGAGAAAGGAGCGTAAGATCCTCAGTCACTATGACTGAGGGACCAGTGGACAGGACTTCCTTCGCCACCTCCGCCATCCGCTGTTTGATGGCACGGCGGGCAGTCTTCTGCCCGTTCGAACCGTGTTTGCATCTCTTGATACGTTCAACCATCGGCCTGATGTCTGTCCCCAGGAGCGTCCCGTCCGAGAGAGCGGCGAGCGTGTTGATGCCCGTATCCAATCCAAGCTCAGGACCAACAGTACGGGGTTCCCCCACATCCACCTCGAATGCCAGCTGCACTGAATCCTCGGTGATGATGTAGGACTCCAATCGGCGCGCTCCCGGGTCCTGAGCATAGCGGTGATAGTGCCTGTGGAACCGCACGGGGAGATTCATGGTGATGCCACGACCCACGCTTGCAATGTGCAACCATGCGTCGAACTCCTTTGCGGCAGCGTCGTGGGTGAGAGAAGCGATGGTCGAGGAGACATACATCCGCTTGCCCTTATGGACGGGCTTGACAGCGTCTTTCCCGTCCCGCTCTCTCGAGGCGCGGATCATGTCAATGGCCTCTCTCGCCGCCACCTTGCGAAGACGGGCCGACAGCCAGGTGCCTGGAACGGCAATGACTTCCTTGAGGAGTTCCGTCTTTTTTGGTGGAGGGCCGTGTCCCCACCAGAGATTGATGAAGTGGTTCACCACCCGTCCATACTCCGTCAGGACAGTGGCGAGTAGCTCCACCTTGGCCTGAGTGGCCTCCGTGAGAGAGCACCGTGTCGAGCGAATGATATTCATGCCCGTGCTGCCTCCAGCGCTCTCCTTGCTCTGTTTCCGGCAGACCCGCGCCCGTAGAGCCGTGCACAGAAGGATATGAGTACTTCCGTCATGTCCCTCACGATGTCATCCTCCACTTCACCCTGTTCCTCACCCTGTTCCATCACGATGAACCTCCTGCCTGAAGCGGCGAAGGCCGCTTCGATATACTCTGTACAAAATCTCGCAAGACGATCACGATGCTCCACGACGATGCCTCCGATCTCGGGATCACGGAGGATGACGAGCAACTTGGAACGACACTGTCCACTTTTGCTTGAAAATGTTGACTTGAAGGCTTCCGCTGAGCATCTTTGAACTGCCTCATCAGCCTCCCGCTCCTGCCCGGGTCACGGGCAGACATCCTGGTTCGGCCGCGATCGTATGTCACGGTCATGTGTGGCACCGCACGGGCATTGCCACGGAGCCGATAACGCGCCATCCTCATGCATCATTCTAGTCTTACAGACTATTTAAACGGCGACAGGGGGAGGTCGCCGAAACATGTTATTGCACAATACTGACAGTGTCCGCTGCATAGCAATCAGGGCAATGTCCGCAACTGACGACGACAATTGTGATTGCAGCGGACAGCATTCACAGAAATCATGAAGCAGCCTGAGTTTTAAGGAAAATTTGACAAAGTCCTTGGAACAGTGACAGTCGAGTCCTGAACTGACTTACTCGACAACCTTCCCGATCTTGCAGCCCTTTCCGGTGGCGTATGTGACAAGTCGAGCAGTCTGCTGCGCGAGGTCTGCCTTCTGGTCATGTGAAGAGACTCTCGCATACAGGGCAACAGAGGGCGAGGGGGGAGCCGACGGCAGCACAAGGATGGTCCCTGTGGGCAATCGTGTCGCCGGAACCGGGAGGATGCATGCCTTGTACCATCTCCATGCGGTTTCGTAACGCACACCTGCCTGTCGTGCCCACTCGGATAATTTCATCGATACACACCGCCTCTCTGTCTATAAAACGCTATCCTACCTTCAACTGCTCAGAACCCCTTTAAGACCTTTGAACAGTTCGGTGAACTCGAAACCGCCGCCGCTGAAATTGCGGAAGTCAAAACTGTCGTGCTGAAGCACATATCACATTACGTGGAGATTGGCGAATACCGCTAAATTCGGCACTTTGGCATTGTTGGTGAATAGAGAATCTATCTCATCCAGTGTAATCAGGGAGGTGCAACAGCACACTATGTTGAATTAATATGCGTATTATGCAGCAGTCACTGTAAGGGTCGCATCAAACGTTCAGTGAAATTTTCATAGAATGCTAAAACACGAAACAGTCATCGGCTGCCGCAGCAGACAAATTTCATAACTTAGGCAACCATCCATTCCGCGTGGAGTATAAGGGCGGGAATGTCGCGATCTGGCTCTGGCTTGCACTTGCAACGTCATTCGGATTCTGGTTCGATTATGCCGCAGCAACTGCACTTTTCAATCCCGAAAGAGACTCGGCCGGACATTTGATCTTTAAGGTTGCTGGCTATTCGAATACGGTTTATCCGTTCACCTATGTTGCGGTTGACCTCTCATTCGTCGGCGTCTGCTATTTCTGTTTTATTCGGGAAAGGAAGCACAGGAGCACCATCGCGTCACTTGTAATTGGAGCACTCGTCGCAAACGCAGCATCTATCGGAATGATCAACGTGTATGAACAGTTCTTTGTCAGTGCATGGTTTCTGGTTCCGGCAGATGTGGGGAATGCCATATACTGGTCACAATACTACTGGTGAAGTGCGGGAGCTGTCAGCGCCACTGTTTCCGGCCTGCTCTTGGTGCTCACGGTGATGCCGTGGTCCAACAAAAGGAATCTGCGATATGTCATGCCACTTGCCGCAATCTATGCCATGGCAATGCTTGCCTGGATAGCCGCGGGTTACGGGGCACCCCGGACTGGAAACACGTTAGATTACCTGATGAATGCAATCTCCCGGATATCTTCGCAGCTGATGCTTGTGGCTGCCGTTGCAACTCCGGTGGAGTCCGGCTGGCAAAGACGAATTTTAGCGATGTTTAATAAGCTGATTCATACGTGAACTACGGATGGCGCATTTTCGTTGAACATGATAATTTTCTACTGATGACATCACACATGATTATGCATAACGGAGAGCGGAAGGAGGACTTCCTGAGAGGATATCGATCTTTTGTTGCGCACAGGCATTGAGGGTGCGCCTGAAATGAGTATTTGAATCATTTTCCGCAGACCGGGCACAATCTGCATTTCGGCACTGAATAGCTCCAAGCATTCGTAGGGGCTGCTGGGCAAAAAGTCAAATAATTTCGATGTTATTTGACATATTGTCTTATGCAACCGCCATTATGGTATATAATTTCCAGCAATATAGTGAATTCGATTAACTTTAAATAATGGCAATGGCCGTAATGTTACAGCGTGGATAAACGCTCTGTGATTGCCGTCACAGGCATGCAGGTAGGATAAAATGAAGGCAGATACCAAGAAAACGGATGCCACTGTGGTAGAGGATGGCGCTGCGATTACCAGGCATTACAACTACGGTACCTGGAAGAAACAGGAAGGCTGGAAGCCGAAATTAATTGTCGGTGCAGAGGGTTGCAACTTCACCGATTCGGAAGGTAACACCTACCTCGACTTTTCATCCCAGCTCATGTGCAGCAACCTTGGTCACGGCAACAGGAAGGTGATCGATGCAATAGCCGAACAGGCACGCACGCTGCCCTACATTTCACCGGAGTTCACAACAGCTGCGAGGGTGGAACTGACGAAGAAGCTGCTCGAAGTCCTGCCCGACAATCTGGTAAAATTCTTCTACGGGACATCAGGTACGGAAGCCAATGAGGCCGCCGTCAAAATCGCCCGGATGTTTTTCAGGAAGGAGGGGAAATTTAAAATCATCACCCGGTACGACTCGTACCACGGTTCAACGGCAGCCAGTATAGCGCTGACAGGTGACCACAGGCGATATGCTTCGGAAACTCCGGGGAATGCAGGTGGAGTGGTCAGGGCGCCCGACCCATACTGTTACAGATGCCCGCTGGGATTGAAATATCCTGAATGCGGCATCGCGTGCGCGGAATATGTCGACTACATGTTCAGGCATGAGGGAAATGTTGCAGCAGTCATGGTTGAGCCGGTGACAGGCACAAACGGTGTTATTGTTCCGCCTGACGGCTACATGAAGCGGCTTAGTGAGATAACACACGAACATGGTGCACTGCTCATTGCAGATGAAGTGATGTCTGGATGGGGAAGGACTGGTGAATGGTTTGCAGTCAACAGATGGAAAGTCAGGCCGGACATATTGACAACAGCGAAGGGCATAACCGGCGCCTATGCTCCTCTCTCCCTGACTGCAACCACCAAGGAGATTGCCGATTACTTCGAGGACAATGTCTTCCAGCATGGCCATACATATGAGGCGCATCCGCTGACGCTGCTCCCCGCGGTTGCTGCAATTGATGAATACAAGAGGCTCAATCTGATTAAGCGATCTGCTGAAATTGGAGAGTATCTTGGCAGAAGTCTTGCAGAGCTGAAGGAGAGGCACGTCAGCATAGGAGATGTCAGGGGAGTCGGTATGTTCTGGGCCGTTGAGCTTGTAAAAAACAGGGATACAAAGGAGCCGTTCAACACCAGAGAGGACAAACTTGAAGGAAGACAGACAGTGGCGGGAAAAGTGTCTCAGGAGATGATGAAGAGAGGTGTTTATGTCAACTCATGGATTACACATCTCACCATCGCACCGCCCCTGATAGTGACGAAAGAGGAAATAGACCACGGTATTGAGGTGCTCGACGAATCTCTGGCAGTCTCCGATTCCCTTGCCGGCACGTAAAAAACAAGCAATGAACTTCATTTTATCCGTAATAGCGTGGAATGGATATGCTGACACACGCGTTCCAGCACCAGCTGCCATGTGCCGGTTCCGGAGAAACAGGTATTCCTCCTTCGGAGACCTGCAAGCCCAGGACGGCGTGTGAAGGTCATGCCATACTCACACAGAGAGAAAGATTGTGGTCAGCTGGTGGCTGTTATTCCTTATGCAGCTCGGTAGGTTCTCACTTCACTGTGGACAGTTGGGTCGATGGCATCCACCTGCAAATGTTGATCTGCAAGAATGCCTTGAAGATACAACCGTTACACGAAACTGAATGCCGACATAATTTATTGTATTTTGACTGATTATCACACATCATGGCAAAGGAAGCACATGAAAAACTCGATAGGCTCGACAGAATGTTGCTCCAGATACTTTCCACTGACGGCGGCATGAGCTTCCAGAGCATCGCTGACAGACTTTCGATATCTAAATCCACCGTTCACAACAGGGTCGGCAAGCTGCAGGACGCAGGCATAATCAAGGGATTCTATGCACAGCTGGATCCTGAGAAACTCGACAACAACATGATGGCCATTTCACTCGTTCGTGGAAGATACGGTCCCAAATATTCTCAGAACATAGGCGAGGCCATTTCCAGAATAAGGGGCGTGTGGGCAGTCTATTTTGTTATGGGCGACGTCGATTTTATCGTGTTAATAAGGTGCAGGACAAAAAAGGAACTTTCAGGCATAATAGAACAACTTACCAAAACCGAGGGTGTGGAAAGGAGCAGTACTTTCTACGTCCTTGACAGGCTGAAAGAAAATTACAACGAGTCCGTGCTTATCGACGATGTTGCTGGCGCAGAGGCTGCGCGTTCATCAAAAAAGAAGAAAAGAAGATAACTTCACTTTGCCTTCTCCTGGTTTCACTCTCCCATGGCTTTACATTCAGCTTGTTTCGAGACTGGAACGGCAGTGAGAATGACCAGTGCTGCACACATCTACTGACTTTTCTTTAAACTTATTTTCAGCAGTTATTACTGGACGACTTACAGCAATTAGCTTAAGAAATTATATTTTCGCCAACAGAATAGCATAACAAATAAACTCCATGTTAGGTTTAAACGATACTGTGGAATCATATTAGAATAAACCTGCTACTGATCCAAATATATCGCGCGTGTCCGTCAACAATACTGCGCGTCCGCCTGTAAGCAGTAGACCCGACTCACGAGGTGTCATCACCCGTGATGCTTCATTGTCTTGCTGTTGAACCTCTTCTTCACGTCGGTCTTGACGGTTTCGGCAAGTGTTCTCCCGCCTGTGAAGCGGTCTAGTTTTCCAATGAATTCGTCAGAAGAGAGAACAGTGAAGCCGACATTCCTGAAATCCCTCAGGTTTGCCTGCTGTACCTCCTCCGTGTTTGAAGAGATGCAATCTGAAATCAGAATGGTGCCGAAGTCATTCATGTCTGCATCGTAAGCCGTTGCCCTTATGCAATTGGGTGTCTGTGTGCCTGTGATCACTACGGTGTCCACGTCGTGCTTTCTGAGAAGAAGGTCAAGTTCCGTCCTGAAAAAGGCGCTCCATTTCTTTTTCAGCACAACGTAATCGCCTTTCTTCGGCTTGAGCGGCCCGTAGAATTCGCCAGACAGTTTTCCCTTTGAGTTCAGAAGGAGCGGTCTCCCATTCTCGCTCCAGTACTTCCATCTGCTCAGTTCAACGTCTGAGCCATCCTCCCTGTACCCCCTTGTTATGAAGAATACGGGGATGCCCCTCTTCCTGCATTCATCAACGACGCGCCGGATACGCGGCACTGTCTTCTTTGCGCCACTGACACAGAGCGGTGATTCACTGTTGACAAACGCGTTGTTCATATCTATAACGAGTAAACCAATCATTTTCTCACATGACCGGCTGATGCAATACATGTCGCCGATTAATCGTTTTCCGTGACAGCTGTCTCCCATCTTCATTCCAGTGTTGTGTAACATTAATGAGGACCCGTGCCATCAATTTTCAGATTGCCCTCTTTCTTGCAGTCCATTTGTCCTTCTTCGTCAGCCCATATTTTGGAACGCCTCCTACCTGTGCGCATTCTGATATCTGATTATATTCAGGAGTGCCGCATATACCTCGTGCCATGTCCAGTAGTCTGTATCCTTCAACGGCAAGCGCCGTATGTCCCGCTGAATCTGCAGAAATTGAATAGTTATGATTCGATTCCCTGTCTGGCCAGTCTTTGATTCTCCTTCGCCTCAATTTCACTTTGCCACCACAGGAAAAGTATTACGGGCACGGCTATTTCCGGGAAGAACACTATAAAACATGCCCACAAAATTAACTTGAGTAATCCCATTCAACTCAACTCCAGCTTTGCTATATGCCGTAATTATTCACTTTGTTTCCTCCACCACGCCAACAAAGTTACCAGACATTCCGATGTTTGTCATCTTAAAAATCATGCTGGGGTATATTTAGATATTGAGCCATCCGGTCCCTTCGAAAGAGCTGAACAAATAAATTTGGGCTGAGCTAACGCCATAACAATGCCAGTAATGTTGATCTGCTAATGCCGTAAATCACACTCTCATACGTTTCCGTTTCCCGGCTAAGCGTAATTAGGGTCGTCGCGACTTGTCCGAGTTTGCAAAGCGCAGTACTGGATTCAGCAAACAGCTCGTATCCGCTTGAAACCCAGGAGAGAGGATATTGTGATGCCACTTCTTTGCACATTTCAATTCTGTTCTGCAGCGGACAATTGCACAACTGTGCCTCAAGACGATCCAAAAACGAGTGTATATCTGACGCAAAACCCGGAGTGGTCTTGCCGTATTGCATTCTGTTCAAAAGCAGGGCATGAGGCGGTAGAGTAAGGAAATGAAGCAACCGTCGATAAACCGTCCCTAAGATGCAGGTGCTTCAGTGCTGCCACTCCCCTCCACGCCTCCACCCAGTGCCATCAGCACTTCCCTCTCCCTGACCGTTCCTACCAGCTTCCCGTTCTCGTCAACGATACTCAGGATCGGCATCCTGCTTTCCTTGAAAGTCCTGATTATTTCGGTGACATCGCTGTCCTTGCCTATTGTTACAGGGCGCTCCAGCCACAGATCCCCGACCTTCATCCGCATTATCTCATTTTCCGAAAGCAGGAACACATCACGCAGTATCATTGTACCCACAGGATTGGACAGGCGGTCGATAACCGCGGCGCCCTGGGCATCCAGGGACACACACCTGTCAACTGCACTCTTCAAATTCTCGTCCATCTGCACGACAACATCAGGCAGCGCTCTCCTGATTTTCAGACTGGTGAGATCTTTGAACCTTTCCGCCATGGATAACTCGCCCTTGAACAGCCTTGCAGTATATGGCGTCCTGGTTACTATATCTCTCACGTCCAGTATCATGTATCCTGCAACTATCCAGAGCAGGAAAAGCGCTGAGTATACCAGGAGCGTTGAATATGCCGAATATACCAGCTCCACGGTTGTTATGGTGGCAGCGACCACAGCGAGAACCGCCTCCCTGTAGTCGTACAGCACATGCGCTGAATCCTTCGGACCCCTCAGGAGAAGCCTCTTCCCCCTCCTCATACCGACCCGCATGAGGGAGGCGCCAGCCATTATGTGAATGAAGAGCCCACCAAGGGAGGCAATTGTTCCAAGAATGATAAATGAAACTGTCAAGGGCAGGTTGAGTATCAGAACCAGAGGTACTGAGAGTATGATAACAGAAACAGCAATATTTGCCACAATCGGCTGGTTTCTGATCTTCGTTGCAAATATGCTGGGAAAAGATCTGTCGTACCCCATTCTGAACATTGTTCTTGAGGCGGCCGCGCCAAACGAGAGGATTGCTAGGATGCCGTCATTAAGTGCTGCAACAGTCACTGCAATCGTGAGATATCCGCCGTATGCGGAGAAGTCATGAGTTATGGCGGACAGGATCGGAAGACCTGAAACTCCTGCAGGAATCTTAAGCCCTTCCTGTAGAAGCAGGTTTGAAATTCCATATATGAAAAGGGTGGCAAGCAGGCCGCCAGTCAATATGACCGAAACCGCTGATTTTCCAATCACCTTCTCGGAATTCTTCACTTCGCCTGATATCGGTGCAATCGCGCCATATCCGGTCGGAATACCCATTGCGAACAGTATTCCGAGTACAAATTCACCGCCCGTGATGTGGTATACGGCGGGGTTGGGTAGGTATGCGGCGCCTCCTGTCAGATAGAATGAGAGGGCAACTATGACAAGTATGAGAGCAATCTCCACTATGCCCGTGTATACGGCATACTTCGCCGACGGTCGTATGCCTGCAATCAGAAATGCTGAGGCGGGAATGACTATGGCCATCAGTGTAATAAAGCTCGGCAGCCCGATGACTGTTGAGACAACAAACACGGCTCCAATCACATATGCCATTCCGAACAGCATGGAATAAAAGAGATACACCCAGCCCGTGCTGAAGCCTACTCTCTCCGAAAGAACCTGAAAGGCATAGGTGTAGTAGCCGCCGGATGTTCTGAACCGCTTGGATAATTGCATTACAACAAGGCCGTTTACAAGGACGAGGAGTGTGCCCATTACCATTATCAGCGGTGCGAGAGGTCCGCCGAACGCGAGGGCCACAGCGCCGTAAGTCAGGAGACTGAGTAATGGCGACATACCGCCAAATGACAGAAAGAACACGTCCCTGAACGACAGATTCCTCGTAAGTTCCCCGGAGGTGGCGGTGATGCCGCTATGACTATCCATTGGCAACCCTATTAAGGCAGCCACTTCCATTTTAACGTTGCCGAATTATAACCGCATCTTAGTGCCATATGTTGAGTGAATGGCTTCACGGGACAATCTGTGTCTTAGGAACGGTCGCTGCAATATCAGCAGTCTGCGCACCGTGAGTAGAGAAAGAAAAAAAGATAACGCGTAAACGTCGGTCGGAATAGCATTCTTACTCATATGAGACTCTTCCTAATTTCGTTCAGTGAGTCAAGGTCAGCTCCCATCATAAGAGTCAGTAACAGCTGAGTATTGAACTAAATTCGTGATGTATTCTTCACCATGGTACGCACATGGCTTTGATTGAATTCATTGATTATCTCACGAAACTTGGGAAGAGTAATCCAGGGCTTGATATTCTTGACTATCTCGAATTCATTGACGTTTGAACGCCCCACGTTGTCCTTGTGAACCATAAGCATCGTTGAAGCCAATTCAAGCCATGACGTCTCACGCGTAAAGAACTGCTTTACTACCTCCAGATTCTTGATCATACCAGGCCGCGTGGAGTCAATTCTATAATAATCCAGGGCGAGCGCTCTAGAGTAGGGTCCCTAACGTAAAATGAAAATGGATAATCAAATCCTTTCTCCCTGAGATAGTTAAGTAGATAGACGGTCTTCTGCACCTTAAGACGTAGCTCGGTGTTGTTCACTTCCCTTAGTTCAACCAAATCTATCCCTAGACAATCTAACAGATTGGCTAATTTGGTCCTGTCACTCATCCACCATCATTTCCATTACTTGTAGATGCACATTTGCAAATCATCTATAACCAATTATACACAACGTGTCCGAAACTTAAGAACTATGCTCTGAAACAGTGTAAAACTTCATATTGAAGAGGCTGGCAATTTTGATTCTGATCCTCCCAGCAGCCCCAGAAGTATTACTCCGATAAGTGACAGCAGCGATATTTTGAAAACTTGTCTCAAACTGGCAAATATTTAGATATTTGATAGCGGCTTGCTTCGATAAGTGAGTTCAGTGCCCTGATTTTTCAGATTACGCTCTTCCTTGGTCTGCCCCCTTAATCCATTGGACAAAATTGGCAAATAAGGAAGAAGGAAAAATACTCAAGGAAAGGAGTCAGATAGAGGGTGGTCCGGAGGGAGAACAGTGACTGCGACTTCGAGAAGGAGATGGCAGCCGGAGGAGAAGCTTGCCATAATCAAGGAGATACAGGAAAAGGGTGCAGTGGTGGAGACGTGCAGGAAGTACACCGTCGATCCTACAATGTACTACAAGTGGAAGGAAAACTACGACACATTCGGCATAGACGGCCTCAGGTCATACGCCAGGAGATTGGAACCGGGTATCAGGAAGCTGATGAAGGAGAACTCCAGGCTGAAGAAGCTCCTTGCTGAAAAGGAGCTCGCCAATGAGATGCTGAGCGAGGCATTAAAAAAAAGGAAGGTGACGAAACAATGAGCGCACTGGCGGCCGGATACGTCGCGAAGGGTGTTCCCGTGACGGATGCGCTGAACATGCTGCACATTCCGAGAAGCAGCTTCTATTCGGCGCCTTCCACATCGCCTTCGAGGGCAGGCAGGGCTGACTCCATGCACACAATGAGGAGGAATGGGTGTGAAACACTGTATCTGACCAACGGTGAGGTGGTTGAGGAGATGAGGGCAGTGCTCTCACAGGAGTTTGTGTGCTATGGCTACAAAAAGGTGACGAAGCAGCTGCAGCGTGAGGGCTTCGTGATAAACAGGAAGAAAGTCCGCAGGCTGATGGCTGAGAACCGTCTGCTCAACCATTCGTACAACAGACGCAGCCCTGTCAGCAGAGTGGTGGAATCCAAAGTCATTGTCAGCGCACCGAACCAAGTCTGGGAGACGGACATAAAGTATGTCTGGATTGCCGGCGAGGAGAGGAACGCATACTTCCTCGGTTTCATCGACTGTTTCACCAGGGAGGCGGTGAAGCACTATTTTGGACTCCAGTGCAGGGGAGACGACGTCAGGGAGGCAATGATGCAGGCGTTCCACGAGAGGGGGATTGGCAGTATCGGCAATGTCAGGATCAGGAATGACAACGGTACGCAGCTCGTCTGCAGGACCGTGGAGGAGTTTCTCTCAATGATGAACATCAGTCATGAGCGCATCCATCCACACACACCGAAAGAGGATGCCCACATAGAGTCGTTCAACTCAATCCTGGAGAGGGAAGTCATCAGAAGGTTTGAGTTCGAGAGCTTCGGCGACTCCGAAGCGACAATCGGCAGGTTTGTGGAGTTCTACAACGGCAGACGATTGCACTCCGCAATCGGTTACTGCACACCAAGAGAAGTCTATGAAAAATGGAAAGGAATTTCTATGAAGGAGGCATTGAGTTGAATAAGACAATCTTGTCCAGAATTAGGGGACCAAACCACCCCGAACTCATATTGGCAATTTCTCTGTTGAGTTCTTTTATAATTTCTGCCTTCATATACACACTTCAGAAGATCACTTCATCCAGTGCCGGACTGAATTCGTTAGCTTTTGTATCAGTCTTGGCATACCTAGCGTACAGAGTTTACCGGGGTACAATGCAAAGATTGCTACCAGTGGCTTTTATACTTGGTTTTGCCGAAGGGATAATCAGCGATGCTGGGTCAATCACTCGTGTTACCGCACCTTGGGGTGGAGGAGGGGTGTTTGATGGAGACTTTGTAATACCCACCTCTCTCTTCATATCGATTCTATTGATTGAGAAACTTTCTCTATAGCTCTTTGGAATAATC
>JAHEAA010000008.1:53910-82624 GCA_019721035.1 Candidatus Sysuiplasma acidicola | reverse complement strand
GCAAGTGCGGCTATGACACATCAGCTAGTAGAACACATGTGTTTGAAGAAATTGGAAAGAACACATTCAAATTCACCGCACCCTTCATTGAAAAGAAGGCTGGTTAAAACAGAATAAGGAAGAGCTACAGGATGGAGCGGCGTTCCACATTCAAACCGATGAGGACTCAGGAGCGTTTCGCAGGCAGAGAGAAAGCCAGCAAGCATGGTATTGTCAACATTCGTCAACATTCTTTTCGAGTTACTCTTTGATGGGCTTTAGCTAGGCGTGTTATGTGACATCACATGTGTTCTAGTTTTCGAACACACTACTTGTGGTCTAAGAAATTGGAGGTGCAGAACAGCTTGAAACTAGCGAATTGGGAAGGATATGACACCAAGATTCGCAAATCATTGCGAGAAGAATTGTAGGAGATACAATAGTCCATACTGTTTGGAAAGGAGGGGGAAGCGAACTGCGCATCTTAAGGAGAAAAAGTAAACTTCTGACTTCTCTCAAAGAAAGTTATATCAAACTTACCAAACACTAAGTCCCGTCCGAGAATTGCATAAGGAATAGAATTTGGTTTGTCTGGGACTAGTACCGGTACTCCGAATGTAGACCAGAACGCCTTACCTCCTTTAAGGAGCGATAGGCTCTTTAAACGAGTTTCGAAGCTTGCGAATTCGCCACCAGCGCCAGTTGTTTGGATAACGACAGGCTTTCCCTTTTCCATCTCGTACTTGACTTCCAGAATTTCAGCCAGCTCCTGAGGTATCAAGGTGACATTAGCCCCGCTGTCGACCAAGGCCGTAGTCGATACAGTGTCGGCTTCAGTTTTGATTCGAATCTGGACGAGGGGCAGGATTAACTTATTCTTTTTGCCATTTGAATAATATTCGTACCTGAGATATTTGCACGTTGTCCCAGCAGGCTTAAGCCTCGCGCGGTGCGCCATTCCTCAAAGCACCATTATCTTGTCTCTTGGTACTTTCATTATAAATGGGACTTCCCTTGGGCTCACTTTCTTGGCCCTATCAAATACCTCTTTGGCGCTATTACCTTCCGCTACAATTCTGTTGCCAACAACAGCAATCCACTGGTCAACGTATTTCCCCAGCTCATCTTCCATCGACGCCACAAATTCGAGTTCACCTGCCACCTTTCCATTCTTCCCCATTTCCACTTACCTCAAAGAGTCTTTTTCCTGCCACGACAGGCATTCAGAATAATCTACCACTTATTCTATATGAAGCTTTGTTATAGCACCATAGCGGACATGAACGTTTAGGTCACTCTCTAATGATGGATGAATGCCAGCATCTTCAGATTCTGTAGGTGATACGTGCTATTTACAATCTGAGCGACGGCTGGCACATCAATTACATACTTGAGTAGTCTGACGGTTTATGCCCGCCATAGTCATAATATAAGAGCAGAAATACACAGAAGCATATACATTGATGCATGGGAAGGAAGACTATCTCGCTGGAAAACTCCGCTTACAGCAAGCTGAAAGCTGCAAAGAGAACCGGAGAAAGCTTCTCCGATGTAATTCACAGACTACTCGATAGAGGTGAGCCCTCACTGCTAGAATTCTCACACCTTGTGAGCAAGGAGGCGGCAGATCAGGTTGCAGAAGCCGTAATGCTAATGCGTTCAGACGACTTAAAGGCACAGAGACAGAAAGAAGAGTGTAGATGACATGACTTACGTTCTGGGCACATCGTTTATCATAGATCTCATGCACTCCGACGGTGATGCCGTCAGGGAAGCAAAGGAACTGGTGGCAGGAGAGCCACGAAATTGCTCCAGGGACCCATTCTCAATCGAAGGTTGCAGCCTTCAACGACTCGACGAGGTATTCCATAATGCGTAGTTTGACTAATTGGCAGCATTGAAAGCCATTGAAATAATGGCAGAACTCCTGAAAACTGGAATTATGAAATCGCATGTCGACACCATGATAGCGGGTATTGCGTTTGCGGGCGGAAAACATCCAGAAACCGTTAAGCAGCCTTGAGGCAGGAGTGCATCCCATGCACTCAAAGCGGTTCCCAGCAAGGGTATTAGACAATCCTCATGTGGGAATAAAAATGGCAACTGAACGATTCTTTCTTACAGCCCGGAATCACAGCAGTATCTCAGTGTGCTTCATGTGTGATGATTTATAGTTAAGATTATTTACGGTAAACCGCTTCAGACTGAGATATAATCAGGAATGTTAGAATCTGAAATGTGGGGCCAATGAACGAATTTCATATCCACGTGGGAGGTAATGCGTAACGGCGCTTATAAAACGAACCAGTTTTCTTTTCTTCATTCCAACCGGGATATTTTCCATTATCCTCCTATATCTTGTCGGCTGGAATGTCTATACCTCTTTCACAAATTCATCCTCATTTCATCCAATCGCAGCATTCGTGGGCTTTCAGACTTACGCTACAATATTCAAGGATCCGGCATTCACTAATGCATTGAGGAGTTCGCTAGTCTGGTCAGCATCACTAATACTGTTTGGCAATGTTTTCGGCATATTTTTTGCAACATTGATATACAATGTCGGCAGCAGCAAAATCAGGCTCATATTCACCACGATTTTTATCTATCCACTTGCAATTTCACTGGCTGCATCGGCTGTAATATGGACATGGCTGTACAATACAAGAACAGGCATAAACACAATTTTCGGTGCACTCGGGCTACCGCAGTATACATGGCTGGACAGGCCTGATTCAGCGCTTCCAAGCCTCATCCTCGTATCCATCTGGGTATTCTCCGGCCTTGCAGTAATATTTTATCTCGCATCATTCCAGAATGTCACTAAGGAAGTAATAGAATCGGCAAGAATGGACGGTGCCTCAACACTCAGAATTCTTACCAAAATACTGTTGCCGGAATCGAAGAATGCCTTCATTGTTTCAACAGCGCTGCTCTTCCTGTTCGCACTCAGGATATTTTCGCTTCCGTTTGTCTCAACAGGTCTGAATCCCTTTACAGAGACAGCAGTTCTCAGCATGTACTTTTACTACATCACCGAGTTTTTCGCTCAGTCATCTGCTGCAAGTGTTGTGCTTGTGATTCTGGCGGCTGTCGTCGTGATACCTTATGCACTCTTCGGACTTAAGAGGTGGATAACAAATGACTGAACAAATTATCAGTGCACAAACCAAAATCCGTTTACGCTCTGGAATTGTTCTGGCACTGCTGTGCTTTTTTGCTGCAATATGGCTGATTCCTGTCTACAGCCTGCTCATCAATTCGTTCAAGACGGCATCCGGGGTTATCAGCACTCCCGTTCTGCAGCCGGCAGGTTTCTCACTGTCCGCCATAGAGACTGTTTTCGGTCAGATGAAACAGAGTCTGCTTAACAGTCTAATCATCACCATTCCGGTTGCTGCAATTTCCACATTCCTCGGGGCAATGGCTGCATACCACCTTTCACTCAAGCAATCCTACTTCAACGACACTGTCTTTACAATAATAGCGATTGCCACATTTGTACCTTATGAGATAACGCTCGTGCCGCTGACCAGCCTGGCGGTGAAATTGGGTATTTTCAACACATATTACGGATTGATATTCGCATTTCTTATTTTCTATCTACCGACAGGCGCGCTATTGATGTCGATTTTTATGGCTGTTCTGCCGAAGCGGACACTGGAAGCGGCGCGTATAGACGGCGCAAATGACTGGCTGATATTCAGAAAGGTGGTGTGGCCGCTGGTAATCCCGGGTGCAATTTCCACATTCATGTTCATCATAGTTGAGACATGGAATAATTTTTTCATACCACTTATATTGACATCAACACCCCCCATGAGGACAGCATCGGTACTGGTGATGTCATACTCAGGAAGCTACGGTGCACTTTACAATGAGAGCTTCGCAGCCGCACTGATATCCTCCCTGCTTCCACTGTTGCTTATCATCATACTCGGCAGATACTTTATAAGGGGATTTCTGGCTCTTGGCTCTGGTGGCAAGGGGTGAACTGAATTGGTTAAAATCGAATTCAGAAATGTTACTAAATCGTTTGGTCGTGGAAACAAGATAAAGACAGCCATCGAGGACATATCATTCACAGTCGAAAATAAGGACTTCTACGGCATTATCGGCTCAAGCGGCGCAGGCAAGACTACACTTCTGAGACTCATTGCCGGTCTGGAGGAGCCCACATCTGGCTCAATTTCTTTCAACGACAGAGTTGTTGCGGAAAATGGAAAAATCAAAGTTCCGGCCGAGGAAAGGAACATCGGAATGGTATTTCAGAACTGGGCACTCTATCCTCATCTGACCAGCTATGAGAATATAGCGTTCCCTCTGAGAGCTAGAAAGATGCCTGCTACGGAGATCAAGAAAAAGGTGGAATTCCTTGCCGATCTCCTCGACATACGGGAAGCGCTGAGCAGGAGGCCGGGCAACATCAGCGGCGGACAGCAGCAGAGGGTCGCGGTGAGCAGGGCACTCGCCAAAGACCCTGCTCTGCTCCTTCTCGACGAACCATTCAGCAATCTCGACGCAACCATTAAGGACAGCGCACGTTCACTTGTCAGGAATGTCCAGAAGGAGCTGGAGATAACTGCAATAATTGTTTCACATGACCCGGCCGATATTTTCGCGCTTGCACATAATGCCCTGGTCATATCCAACGGCCGGAACATTCAGACAGCAGCTACCGAAACGCTTTACCACAAACCGAATGCGATCGACGTTGCCAGGGCGATAGGTGAAATCAACCTCATTCCTTCAACACTGACCACCCACGGCAAGTCTCTCATCAATATCGGGGAGAAAATCGGTTTTGAAGTAGAACCTGAGCAGATTGGCGATAATTACAGAAGCGCTGGAGAAATGAAAATTATTCTGGGTCTGAGGCCCGAAGGCATAAGACTTTCGACAAAAGATGAGGATCAGGAGTTGAATGAGAAGGAATGGCTAATGCTGAGCGATGGAACCGTAAACATTTCCGGTTATTCCGTCGGCGTGTTCAGGGTGCTTTTCAACATACCCGGCATAGATAAGGACATAGTCACAGCAAGCGAAGTCCCTATGGCCGGAGGGACTCCTGTAAAGGTATTTGCCAGGAAAAACGAGATACTTCTGTTTGATGACAAAGGGCGCTCCATAATGAATTATGACGGAAAAGTAATACAGCCTGCCTTTAACTGATACCGTGCGTCTGTCAGTTGTATCCAAATACTGTCAGGAAGTGAAGAAGTGAAATGAACGGAAACGGAGATACTGTGGTTATAACGGGTGCCTCTCTGGGAATAGGCAGGGCAACAGCTTTAAAACTCGCATCCGAAGGCTATAATCTTATTCTTAGTGACATAATCGACACAAGTGTGGTTTTCGAAAATATCGAATGCAGTGGAAATTCCATATTCCATGTCACAGGGGACATATCGGATAGCAGAACAATAGACCGGATTGCACGTACCGCGAACCGACGGGGAGTGAGACTGACAGGACTTGTGAACAGTGCTTTTGCCATGGTGGGGAAGCCCTTCCTGGATCTAAGCGGGAAAGACTGGAAACGGACATTCGATGTCACCTTCTTCGCCCCGGTCATGCTATGCAGAAAGCTCATTCCGCCGATGATTAAAAACGGAGGAGGCAGCATTGTCAATATATCCTCCGTACACGCTCTCGCAGCAGGCGATGTCGATTCAGCCGCATATGACGCCGCAAAAGCAGCAATGAATGCCCTCACGCGCTCGATAGCGCTTGAATTTGGTCACCTTGGAATAAGGGCGAATTCCATACTCCCCGGTCTTGTGACGAGCGAGCGGATACTTGACTGGAAGAAGAGAAAACCGGCGGAGTATGAGGCGTCCTGTCGCTCACATGCCCTCGGAAGAGCCGGTAAACCCGAAGAAATTGCTGAAGCGGTGAGTTTTCTGATCTCAGGCAGGTCTTCGTTCGTTACCGGCAGTTCCATGCTTGTCGACGGAGGGCAGATGACAGCACTTAATGAAACGACCGCATTTTCAATCATCAGAAAAATGATGCATAACGATTCCCGCTGAAGCACGAGGTCCAGACCAACAGACATGAAACCAGTTAGTGAGTGCATCAGATTGATGCGGGTATGAAAACTTTTAATCGCATGCCCGCCTATTCCTTTATCATGAAAATCCTGGTTCTTGGTTCAAGAGGTTTTGGCAAAGTCCATCTCGACTCCTGGAAAAAGCTGAACGTCGAAATTGCGCTCTACGACCGCAATGAAAAGCTGCTGGAGGAGGCGGCCGAAGCCTACGGTGCGACCGAAACATTCAGTGATATTCCGGAGGCTCTGTCATCAGATGCAGACATTGTCGACATCATACTGCCGCATAACATGCACAGGGAAGTGGCAATAAGCGCAATCTCCAGGAAGAAGCATGTACTGATTGAAAAACCTGTCGCAACCTCAGTAGCTGACGCCGAATTGATGATTGAGGAAGCTGCAAGGGCAGGTGTGAAATTCATGGTAGCGGAGCAGTACTATTTCGATGCATCCGTAAGATATGCCGTAGCGGCGGTGGCGGAAGGAAAAATCGGCAGAGTGCATACCATCATTGTTCGGGATCAGAGACTGTACAGCAAAAACGGCTGGAGAGCGAAAGCGAATGTGATGGGCGGTGGTTCCCTGATAGACGGGGGTATACATTTCGTCGACACTCTCCTCAATTTCGGCGGGGACTACAGGAGCATCAGGCCTGTGGTTTACCACGGTTCATCCTCAATTGAAGGGGAGGATACATCCATCTCTCTGTTTGATTTCAAATCGTCTGCACACGGTCTGCTTTTCTATACATGGAGTTATCCTCACAGTCCGAGGGTGCCTTCGTACGAGATCATAGGAAGCGAGGGCAGTATAGTTGAGGACATTACCACTCATCCGGAAGTCGATTTCAAGTACATGTCTGGCATCCGCTATGCATTTGGGAAACCGGTTCTGAACGGAAAAACCGTTGATATCAAAATAGAGGATGTGTTCGATAAGGAAATAGGAGGATTTCTCAGGGCGGTAGAGGAGGACGGCGAATTGCCCATGGATCCGAGAGTTGCGAAAAGAGATCTTTCGGCTGTGCTGGAAATTTACAGGACAGGAATGCAGGCGCCGTCTCAATGACTCCTTTCCGTGGCTCCGCGATCAACTTCTTAGACGTTTTTTAACTGCCCCTGAAAACGATAATGTTAAGCCTGTGTTTCAGGTGATGGTGGCCATGAAAGCACTCGTATGGGTAGCGAAAAACGAGATGAAGATTGAGGACGTCCCCAAACCAGAACCTCCGGCAGGCTGGGTGCTTGTCAGAGTCTTTATGTCAGGCGTCTGCGGAAGCGAAGTTGCTGCATATCTCGGCCTGAACGAGCTGAGGGTTCCACCCCTTACGATGGGACATGAATTTTCAGGCGTCGTGGAGAAGATTGGTGCTGGTTCTCCGGAGCATCTGAAAGAAAGACTTGTTGCAGTCAATCCAATGGTAACATGTGGCCACTGCATGTACTGTCTTACAGGTCTGAGGAATCTGTGTCATGAAAGGAAAATCATTGGAGCCGCGTTTCCAGGTTCGTTTGCAGAATATGTGGCCGTCCCCGCCTCGTCATGCTATCCGGTAGAGAATCCAGCCGCAGGTGCGATTTCCGAGCCTCTTGCAACCGCTCTCAGAGCAGTTGACAAGTGCAATTTAAGAACAGGAGACAGTGCTGTTGTTTTTGGCATGGGCATCATAGGACTGCTTATTCTCAAGCTTCTGAGACGCCGTGGAGTGAATGATTGCACCGCAGTCGATGTAAACGAGGAAAGACTGAAGACTGCCAGAATCATGGGAGCCACACGCGTGGTAAACGGCCGTGACAGCAATACACTTTTGAGCCTGCGAAGTGCGGCTGGGCAGGGAGCAGATTTTTCCTTTGACGCGGTTGGCGTGGAATCAACGCGGGAGCAATGTGTCAGTGTGATCAGGAGAGGAGGTAAGGCTATTTTCATAGGCAATCACGAGGCTACGTCCAGGATCGGTGCAAATTCTATCGTGAGGGGTGAGCTTGTCATAGAAGGTTCGTATGCCTACACTGATGCTGAATTTTCGAAAGCGGTAACGCTCGCGGGCACAGACTTCCTGGATGATCGACAGAAGTGGATTACAATGGAGCCGCTGGATAACGGGCCGGTTGTCTTCAGTAAACTGGCATCGAATCTCATTGGTTCGTCAAAAGTCATGTTAACGTTGTAGTAAATGCGACGGCCCAGTGTGTCAGCCATCGGTGCAGTCGGGCGATAAAATAAAGAGAAGAAAGTGGTTTGTTGGGGTTTACAGTTACGGCCGGGGGGTTATAGCGGCTTGGTTACCGAGCTGACGCCCATTATGTAGAACTTCTGCAGCAATGTCACAGAAGTCAGTGATATCTGGACATAATGGATTTTCGTCGGTTTCAGTATGTGGTTGCCTGCAGTCGGGGACTTTGCACCGCTAGCGTTTACGGTGCTCGCACTGTTCGGATGCGCTGCAACGCCTGAAACTGCTGCTGAGGCCCATGGCGGGGCGTATCCTCCGAACGGGTGGCCGGGGAAACCCATGTATCCATAGCCAAGAGAGTTGGCAGCCATCCATTGTGATTGTTCGCTGCTGATACCGCCTGCGAGTGTCAGGTTCCATGCCGCGAGATCTGAAGGTCCAATCTCAGAAAGGGCGGTCATTGCGGAGGTGTATGAGGCAAAAACATTGTCGAACAATCCTCCATCCGACAGCTGGTAGACGAAATTGGACGGACTCGTGTTGAGAAGTGTCTTGTAGCTGTACCACTGCGCCTGAGTCGCGTAGTAGTTGGATGTAACATTGTTGTAGAATGTTACCGCCTTTGTCTTTGTGAATACGGTGTCACCGGCATATGATGAGAAATACTTCGCAAATGTCAGACCAAGTGTTGATGTCGGGCCGGACGGTACTGCCACTGAATCTGTAACAAGCACCCAGTAGTGTTGCGTTCCGGGGAACGACTGATCGAGCATTGTAAGGTTCGTCCATGAAGTGTACGGTGCGGTTGCCGGATAAACGAGGACATGGAGATAATCCGTTGTATATTCGAGTACCCAGTTGCCTGAGGTGTAGAAAGCTGCCTTACCGCTCAGCACATAGGGCAGTGCCTGCAGCCAGCTGTCTGATTCAAGGCCCGGCATGCTGTATTTCTCAAATGTGAAGAATGCTGCATTCGTTTCGTTCAGGACATGCATAACACTAGGGCTGCTTGTGTTAAGAGTTCCATACATGAGCTCATCGTACATCGTGTTGCCGCCATACGCGAGGAAAGCATTCTCCCAGACATTGAGCTGATCCCATCCGCCGTCTCCGCCGGGAATTACCCAGGCATTGATGCCATGGCTGCCAAGGGCTATGGTGTCATTCACGAGTGTAGACATATTATTTGGTATCGGAAGACTGTATTTCGCCAGAAGCTGAGGATTGAAAAACAGTTGTGCACCCTGATGCGCATCCACAGGCAGCGAAAATGTAACTCCGTTGTAGGTTCCGGCAGCAAGAACGGGTGAAACGACTTTATTTGCCATGTTGCTCTGAACATAGCTGGTAAAGTTAACGAACGACTTCGCTCCACTTGGAGCAGCCTCTATGTAACTCAGCATTTCAGGCCCATAATGCGTCTGGAATGTATTAGGCGGATCGTTCGCCTTGATTAACGTGAGTATTGCATACTTCGCGTTTGTGCCTCCCGCGCCGGGAGATACCGTAGGCACCGCAGTGTACTGCGGATATGCCTTATGGAATGCTGCTGTCAGATTCTGCAGAGCTCTACCACTGGTGGGACCCCACCAGGTGTAGAAGTAAACTGTGTTGCTCTTCTTAGTGGGCGGTTTGGACAATATGACGGCGGCAGAGGCAGCTACTACAACAATAATAACTACCACCACAACGATTGACGCCCACACTATTCTCTTATTCCCACGTTTTTCGTTACCACTCGCAGATTGCGTCAATATTTCACCCTGCCCCGTATTTTAATATAGCTATATTAACCTGTTTCTCCACGATGTAAAAATTGTTCCAAAGCTGACATCAGGACTTGCAATTTTTTTAATGGGCCTTGATACGTTTTTGACGAGTTTTTGATATGAGTTCAGCCCTTCAATTGAGCGGTTCGGTGTTGCGTACGAATGCTCATTGCGAAGAGCTCCTTACAATATGTCTGATAGTCGCCTCGCGGAACATTCAATTCCGGTAAAACCGCGATGCAATTTTCAAATGGCGTGCGGCAGAGGACCCTTCCTGCAATATCATCACATTGCCGCCAATGAGCTGTCCATTGTGACTGCATTCAGAACCTGGTGTTTCCAGAAATATTATTCTATGTGACACGTCTAGTCCAACGCGGGTGTTGAATTTGAAGGCAATAGTTTCCGAATCGCATGGTTCCGGAAAAGTTTTCTTGAGGAACGTACACGACCCCGGGGAACCCGGAAAGATGGAAGTGAGATTGAAAATGAAGGCCGTTGGTGTGTGCGGCAGCGACATACACGTGTACAACGGAACGGAATCGTATCGGAGGAATGAGCCTGTAATTCTGGGACACGAGCTGATGGGAATAGTCGACATGACAGGGGGTGGAATTCAAAATTTCAAGGTGGGAGACAGAGTGGTTTGCGAGACTGCATTCCATGTTTGCGGAAGATGCTATAACTGCAGGAAGGGAAATTACAATCTCTGTTCAGGCAGGATGGGCTTCGGAGCACTGACAGACGGCGGCATGGCCGAATACCTGATTGCCAGAGAAGAGATACTGCACAGGGTGCCCGACGAAGTCAGCGATGTTTCTGCTGCACTAACAGAGCCGAGTTGTGTGGCTTTCAACGCCACATCGTCGATCGGAAAAATCGAACCTGCCGACACTGTTCTTATAATCGGACCTGGTCCCATAGGACTCTTCTGCCTTCAGGTTGCGATGCTGAGATCTCCGGCGAGCATTGCGGTGCTTGGAATGCCTGCAGACGGGGAGCGGCTCAAAACAGCTTCTGAAACCGGCGCTGACATGATTTTCGATGATGCCCATACGACAGTGGAGGCACTGAGTCATTCTGGCTGGGGCGACGGTGTAGATGTTGTGATTGATGCTTCGGGAGTCAGTGCAACGCTGAAGACTGCGCTCGATGTCATAAGGCCTGGAGGAAGGATTGTGAAGGTTGGATGGGGTCCTGACGTTCCTGAATTTAACCTTGACCAGATTGTTTCAAAAGCTGTTGAGCTTCACGGGTCATTCAGTCATAACTGGGAGACCTGGGAGAGGGTTCTGAGACTGCTCAGAATCAGGAAACTGGAGCCGGAAAAGATTGTCAGGCTGTATCCACTTGACAGGTGGAAGGATGCCTTTGATGATATGGAAAAGAAGAGAATTGTCAAGGGAGTCCTGATACTGTGACGCTCACCAGGGAAGATCTGAGGAAACCGACCGTTCAGGTATCCCTTGATCTCGAAACGATAAAAGATGCCGATCCGATTGCACAGATAGCAATCGAGTCAGGCGTTGACTGGCTCGAAGTGGGTACACCTTTGCTGCTGGGTGAAGGTCTTCATGCCGTTTCTCATTTCAGGAAGAGGTTTCCTGATGTCCCGATAGTTGCCGATCTCAAAACTATGGATGGAGGCTACCTCGAAACGGAAATGATGGCTAAGGCAGGAGCCAATTTTGTCGTCGTGATGGCTGCGGGCCATCCTGCGACCGTGAGGGCAACAGTACGGGCTGCACGCCACTACGGTATTTTCGTGATGGGTGACATACTCGGCAGAAGGGACAGGGCGACAGCCGCCCGTGAACTCGAGAATGCCGGCGTAGATGTGGTCATTGCGCATCTCGGATTCGATGAAAGGGGAGAGAACGGCGGCAGCCCCGTCGATTTCCTGCAGGAAATTGTGGATGCAGTCGACTGCCCCGTTCAGGCAGTCGGCGGTCTTTCGGTCAGGGATCTTCCGAAACTCCCTGCCCTGGGAGCACCTCTTGTTGTTGTCGGCGCCCCACTGGTTATAGACGGCCACTCCTTCTCGCCCGCATCAGAATCAGTAGAAATACGGAATGTCCTCAGGGAAGTCGTGTCGCTCGTGAAGCGGCCTCATTCTGCCTGAATGGAGAGATTAGAATGAGCGGACCGGGTCTGATTGCATTTCCGAAGGGTTATTTCGATGACCTCTGTGACGGAAAGAGATCACTTGAAAACTGGATAGACGAAGCATCTTCGCTGTCTGTTGACGGTGTTGAAATGTACCCGTATTTTTACAGGAAAGCGAGCGAAGCTGACGTCCTCAGAACACATCAATATGCTATGTCCAGGGGACTGCGGGTGCCAATGATGTGCACCTCCCCGGATTTCACACATCCAGACGAAGACTACAGGCAGAAGCAGATCGATGCGATGCTGTTCTGGATAAGAGTCATGTCGGCGTCTGAGACCGGGAGCAGGATACGAACCTGCAGAGTCCTTTCCGGTCAGAGACGTCCTGAAGTATCAAGGGATGACGGAATACGCTGGGTTGTGGAATCAATCGAGCAGCTCCTTCCATATGCGGAAGAGCACCGCGTGCATCTCGTGATGGAAAATCACTACAAGGACGGAAGATGGATATACCCCGAGTTCGCACAGTCGCTGGACATTTTCGGGCAGATTGTCGACAGCATTCACTCTCCATGGTTCGGGGTAAATTATGACCCTTCCAATGCACTCGTTGCCGGACAGGACCCCCTTGCCGTCCTGAACCGCTTCAGAAAGCGCATCCTGACGATGCATGCCAGCGACAGGCACCTGCGGAGCGGCTTTTCGCTGAAGGATCTCGAGAAATACACCGGTGTCGGTTATCCGGAATCGCTGGAGCACGGCGTAATCGGAACGGGCCTCATAGATTACGAAAGGATCTTTGCTGTTTTGAAAAAAATTGACTTCAGAGGCTGGATATCCATCGAGGACGGGGTCAATGGGAAGGCAGATTTGCTGAATTCCGTATCATTCCTCAGGGAGAAGATAAAAAACACCTTCGGTTGAAACTGCGCGAGCGTTTTGCGAATGCGATCCGTCTATCCGATCGGCTGGTAAACAGTGCCGTTGTAATTCAGGCCGCCGTCAACAACCAGTTCGTGCCCGCTGATGTACCTGCTATCATCCGAAATCAGAAAAATCGCAGCATCTGCGATTTCTGACGGTAAAGCGATGTGTCCCAGCGGTATCCTGTCGTTGTATATCCTTCTCACTTCAGCCGTATAAAGGTCTTTATTCAGCGGCGTGTCCGTGGCACCTGGTGCAAGTGAATTCACCCTTATGCCGTAGCGCCCCCACTCGACAGCCAGGCATCTCGTCAGAGAAGCAACTGCACCCTTGGATGCGGTATAAGCTGCGAGGAATTTGACTGCCAGCAGATTTACACCCGACGTGATGTTTACAATGCTTCCGGCGGAATGTGCCGAAATGAAGTGTCTTGCCGCTGCCTGGCAGCCAAAGAAATAGCCGTCTAGGTTCACAGAAAGTATTTTGTGCCATTCTGTTTCATCCAGTTCCTCGGATTTTGACAGCAGCTGTATGGCCGCGTTGTTCACCCAGCCGTTCAGGCCTCCAAATTTTTCCACCGCCAGTCCGCGCAGTAGCTCAGAAGTATCCTTTCTTGACGTATCGGCATCGACGATTTCGAGTTTCTCAGCACATCCATTCTTTGACGCAAAATCCTCAAGTTCACGAGCACCATGAGTATCGCCGCGATGGCAAGTCACCACCATTGCCCCCCGGTTCATCAGCCCTTCCACGATTGCCCTTCCTATCCCGCTCGAACCGCCCGTTACAACAACCACCTTTCCATTAACATCCATGAGCACACACCTTCCCTGTCACTTCGTCTTTTCCCTGATGTCCTTCCACTTGAGGTATTCCATAACCCCTGGTATATCTATATCCATAGGGCAGACCTCCATACACCCTCCCGAATGTGTGCAAAGATGCGCAAAGGAGCTGTCGCCTGTCACCACGGAATGCCACATGACACCGGTCGGTCCGCTGTATGGCGGTTTTCCCCAGTCTTTTCCCAATATGCCGTATACGGGGCACGCAAAGTAACATCTTCCGCATCTCACGCACAGCAGAGACTGCCTGAGAACCGGGTCTCTGGCAGCCTCCATCCTCCCGTTGTCGATGAAGACCACATGTACTTCCTTAGGACCTGTAGCGGGCCTCACTATTTCCGATTCGATATCGCCCGTTGAGCTTGGTCCCGTTGTGAAATTTATGTAAGTGGGTGGATAGGAACCGGCATACGCCGACTGAACCATTATCTCGTTGAACGCGTCCTGCATTGTAGGAACTATTTTGTCGACACCGGTCACAACTATGTGAATCGGCGGCTTGACGGTGGTCATCCTTATGTTACCCTCATTTTCCACCAGTGCAACGGAGCCCGTATCCGCTGCAACCGCATTTGCGCCGGTAATTCCGATTTCCGCCTTCTGGTATTTGTCGGCGAGGAACGATCTCACCACTGCCGCCATTTCAGGCGCTGATGAATTTTCGTTTATAGATTTCTGCAGTTTATCATGAATGCTCCTGCCGAAGGCCTCTCTGGTCATGTGTAGTGCGACAGTGATTATATGAGACGGCTCCTCTTCCGAAATCTGAAGGAGAAACTCGCCGAAGTCCGTTTCACATACGTCCCGCCCGGCTTCTGCCAGATGCCTTCTGAGACCAATTTCAAACGCAACGCTGGATTTGCCCATTATGATGTGTTTGCTGCTCCCTATAATACCGTCGACGATCTGCAGAGCCTCTCCTGCATCTCTTGCGAAATGCGGTTTGCCGCCGCTCCTCGATACAGATTCCATCGCCTGCTTCAGGTAAACCTCCATGTTTTCAATAACTTTCATTTTTGCCGCTCTCAGGCTCTTTCGGGTGTTCTCAATGTATGGATATTTTTCAAGAACGTTCCATACGCCGGGAACGTTGTTCGCCGTCGATCTCTCCAGCGCAACTTCCCAATTACCTGTCAGTGAATCACCTCCGCAAGATCCGAAACATTCTGAATGTGAGGAGAAAGATTCTGATAGCACATGGGGCACATCAACATCACCCTGTTCCCGACAGAAGTCAGTTTTTTTGCCCTGCGAGCGGCTATTTTCTCGCTGAGCTCCGGGCTCACAACCCCCACGGGTGAACCGCAGCACATTGCTGTCTCCCTGCCTGTGACCATTCTGTCCTCCACCAGTCTGAGTCCGCTGTCCTTGATGAAATGCCTGATACTTTCGTACATTTTAAGATGTTTTGAGTACAGACAGGAGTCGTGAAGGACAAATTCGCCTTCAGCCTTTGCGCCCTTCAGAAGAAAGAGGTATGGAACAATTTCAATGCCAGATCCGTAATACTCCCTGAGTCTGGACAGCGCATTTGTGGTGTGGGGGTCAACGGTTATCAGCCTTTCGATGCCCCTGCTTCCAAAGAAGTCCAGCAGGTGCTTCCCATATTCCCTGAACTCGTCAATCATGCCGAGTTCCAGAAGCAGCGCGCCGCTGTATGGCTCCTCATCATACAGATAAGCGAATTGAACCCCCGAATTTCTGAGCATCGATGCGATGTTGCGGAGAATGCGATATGCTCTCTCAATCTCGGTCTTTGAAGGTTTGTAAAAATACTTCCCGATCCCTGCAAATTGTGAAATCCCCTTCATCTTTGAAATGGTTGGAAGAAGCTTTTCGTATCTCCTGAAAAGTGGTGCCATCTGGTACATCATGGAAGTGTACATTATGGTGTGACCTTCAGTCGGGATTCCCTCTGCCCATCCGGAACACAATTTCGTGTCCATGGGGAACGGGATATAGTTCTGCATGAGGCTGCTGTACGTGAATTTTTTCAAGAATGCCAGAGAATTCAGGCGCTTTTCATCTGCAGGAGACATTGACAACACTGCCGGTGTTGGAGAGTTAATTTTACTATTTAACTATGGTTTTTTGAGGACACTGATCTGCCGGTTTTTGATATGAAGGAAGTAAAAATTCAACGAATGCAGGGAAAGAGATATCCGCAACGGATGACGTGAGAGACGGCTCATCTTCGAAAGGGACTGATCCATCATTTAGCTGACTTAAGAATCCCTGACACGTTTCTGATGGCCGGCAGGGAATCGATTCCGCCATAACGTGTGCAACTGAATCCGGCAGCAGCATTGCAGAAAGCGCCGAGTTCCGTCAATGTGTCCTCAGGAATATCGCGGATGCTGGAAGAAACCGCCAGACCGTCCCTGACAAGCCGATAAAGCAATGCGGCTGTGAAGGCATCGCCGGCACCTGTCGTATCGACTGCCCTCACCCTGAAGGCGGGAACGCTCACAGTGCTGTCTTCGCATCCGATAACAGCACCCTGCCTTCCCCTGGTGACGATTACAAGCGCGGGTCCTGCGGCAAGTATATGGTCTATGCAGTTGCGGATCCAGCGTTCGCCGTAATCGCCTGCGTTATCTCGTGATTTATATCCGTCTGGACCGTAATCAAGCAGGTGAAGTTCTTCTTCGCTGCACTTGAAAATATCTGAATTTGACAGCAGAAACTTCAGTGTAGCGCCTACATCCTCCTTCTCAGAAAACAAATTCTCTCTAATATTGAGATCGCAGGAAACCAGACAGTTCGCCAATCTTGCTCTCTTGACCAGTTCAATCATAGCACTTCTTGAAGGATCCGTAGCCATCGAAACGGATCCAAGGTGGAAGACGGATGCATCTTCAAAAATCCTATCCGTAACATCTACCGGCGAAAGTTTGGTGTCAGCACTCCTGTCATGATAGAATACAAATTTCCTGTCCCCTGATTTGTCGAGTATAACAATGGCTAGTGCGGTCTGCCTCTCCGATCGGTCCGGAACAAAACCCGCATCAACGCCATTTTTCTTCAGTGTCTGCAGAAGCATATCGCCGAAAAAGTCTCTGGAGAGTTTTCCAAAAAAGCGTGATTTGCCGCCGAGTCTGGCTATTCCCACTGCTACATTTGCCGGAGCACCGCCGGGATGCGCTTCAAAAATAATATGCCCTCTGCGATCCAATTGCGTCAGATCAATCAGCATTTCTCCCGAACTCACTACATAATTCATCGTTTTCATTCTCCGGACGCGCTGAATTGCATTTATGCTTTCAACCTGGGCTGAGAAATCCTGTCTGCAGAGCTAGTCAGCCCTTAAATGGCGTTGACTCTGTACCCCTGATATCATTTCTCTCCCTGAATACCGCTCCGCTCAGCTTTTCCTCCTTCAGATGCTCTCCGCTTAGATCGAACGCAGACGTTGTCACGAATAGGTCGCGCATATCGACTCCACCAAACGCGCATGAAGAAACGTTGCGAACTGGTATCGGTATCTTCCTTATGAGTGCTCCGCCAGAATTCCAGACTGACACACAGTATCCTCCCCACTGGGCGACGTATATGTTGCCTTCAGTGTCTGTTGTGATTCCGTCGGGAAATCCTTCGCCGGGCGGAATCTCAATCAGCGTTTCCTTATCGGAAATTTCGCCGCTCAGTAGGTCATAGCGGTAGGAGTAGACGCGTCTTGTCGGAGAATCGACGTGATACATCTTTGTATTATCCGGAGACCATGCAATTCCATTTGATACTGTGAGACCTCCCGCTTTCTTCTGCACATCCAGATTCTCATCAATCAGATAGAGGCTGCCGGTTGGTCTCTTTTCATCCATGTCCATGCTCCCGAGCCACAGCCTTCCTGCAGCATCACATTTTCCGTCGTTGAACCTGTTGTTCGCAGGTTCATAGTCAAGAGAAGCCAACTTTTCAATGCCATTGTGTAAATCCAGAGAGTAGACGGAATGTTTCATGGCAATCAGAAAACTGCCGCTCTGCCTGATCAGAATGCAGCTGACGAACTTTCCTGCGTTGAATGACTCGAATGTGTTTGCATCAGCATCATATGAATGAATTTTACCCCCAATGATATCAACCCAGTAAAGCTTATTCTTTCGTGAGTCCCATAGCGGACCCTCAGCCAGTGTGCATCTTATCTGCCCTATTGTTTCCGCCATTTTTCTGTTTCACCCTTGATTTGCGGCACAAGAGATGCATCAGGCGTTTTTTAGTCTTTCAGTTTTGGCACTGCCAACTTTTCCTTCCCCGCCCAGACTGACAATTTCTGGGAGCAGTGTGGATACCAGAAGTCTTGCAATTGAAAATAGCGAGATTACACGGATCATGAGCGTAGATGCAGCAAAAACACACTTCGACGTTGGTCTGCTCCAGGGCAGAGCTGCAATAACCCGACCCACGGATGAGTTTTTGGAATATCGATGGATTTTTCCATTGCAGGCTTAATTCAACCCATATTGTTGCAACTTGTTTTCGATCCAATCTGAAGCTGAAACGTATTTTATACCAATATTGTTGACCAGCTCTTCACTCGTGTAATCCATTGTAATTATTTCGGCTTTGCCAACGTTGAGTCTGGCGGCGCAGTCCAGCAGAGCTTCTACCTCTCTGGTCCTTGTTCGCTCCTCTTTCACAGAATAGGCCACCTGTACAATCTCATAATTCTGTTTATCCTTGATTATGAAGTCCACTTCATTGTTGTTCTCATTCCAGTAGTAGAAGTGGAATTCAGGATGGTGCCTGGAAATCAAATAAAGCGTTGCGGCCACACTATTCTCCAGCAGTCTGCCTTTGATTTCAACAGGATTGATACCAAGCACAGCGGGAAACGAATTATCTGTGGTGTACACCTTTCTCGGGCTGTTATTTTGAGCTTTTATGGAGAATGAGAATCTGTCAACAAAAAATATCAGGTATGATTTTTCAAGGCACAGAGAAAAGTTGTATGTAGTCTTCACAGGCAATTTGAGAAATTTTGAAACGCTGTTGAAAGTTATTTTTGACCCTATGCTCGTTATGTAAAATTTTGCGAGCCGTATGAGAATGTCCTGCTTCTGTATCCTGAACCTCTGTATTACATCCTTTAGAATTATAGTATTGAAATAATTGATTATCAGGTCAGGCTTTCTGCCAGAGAGAACTACTGCCGGGAAACCGCCTTCCCTGAGGTAATCGACGGAGACATCACTTTTTCCTCTGAACTGCTTATATTCATGCAAGTTCAGCGGGTGCACATAAACTACAATATGTCTGCCGGACAAAAGAGTGGCATATTCCGAGTCCAACAGCTTTGACGAGGAGCCGGTAATCAGGAACTTCGCTTCGCCCCTTTCCGACAGACCTCTCACGAAGCGTTCCCATCCATCAACTTCCTGCGCTTCATCTATGATTACAATACTGCCTTCATTTGGATTCATCTTATGTTTGTAAACATCATACATTTCAAGCAGGAGGCGGTAATCTCTATCCATTAGCCGTTCATCCTCCAGGTTGATAATCAGAATCCGATTTTTTGAAAAACCTTCTTCAACAAGTCTCTTTACGACCTGTTTTGCAATAAAGGACTTGCCGGCTCGCCGGATTCCGGTCTCGATGACGATTGATATCGCTGGATCTGTTAGAAAACCTGTTATTCGGTCAACATAAAAGTCTCTGGGCAAGCCTGCATCTGTACCGCGATTCCAAGAATTCCATGAGTCCAGCATCTTCAATATGTCATCTTCTTCCATAAACTTGCATCACAGTACATATTTTAAGATGTTTGTATTGTATTACAAATTTGTAAGGATTTATAACATACTACAAAATAATAGTCGTTCAGCACATTTCAGATTAATCATGGTGGGTGACAAGAAAAAGTGAAAAATTGTGTTTCATAAAACACAAAATTACAGACACGCCTGCATTATGGAACAATCACAATCTGTGGAAATCAGATATTCTGCCATCGTTGCTGAACTTGATATAAAACCTGAATTCGTTTCCATTATAGGCGGCAAGACACTTCCTGCCAATCGTATTGTCTCCCTGGATCTCTATTTTTTCCAGACGCGGCCAGTGAGCAGACTTCTTGACTTCACCTACCATATTCTTGAATGCAAAAGCACAGATGTCGCAGCAGAAGCGCATCCTTTCGTTTTCAACCTCCTCCCAGTATTCTCCCCATGCGGCATCGCAGAGCGCGCATCCGTGAATGTTGTTAATCTGCAAGCATCTCGCCCCTCTCAAGCCTTGCCATGAGATAGTCATCCAGGAGCTTCACAGTTTTGTACACTACTGACTGGATGTCATGCTGTAGCTCCGTTGTGTTGCAGTACTTCACTATAAGATCCAGGGCTTCCATCGAGTGACCGGCATCTGCCTTGTAACCCTCATAAAGGAAGGACTTGACTGCATCGGGATATTTTCTGTCCTCAAGAATGGCCGGATCGAAATAAGTCATGTCTGAGCCCAATTTCTTTATTTCGGGGTTTGCCGTGAGTTCGAGCGTGTGCATTGCAGCCATCGTTTCAATCCAGCTGCATTCATTTGCTATGCGATTCCACCATGCCAGACAGTTTGCTGTAGCGGGGAGTGGCTTGGTTGAATACACAATAGTTCTGTCAACACCTATGCTCTCACCCATCCTGAGAAGAAGCTCGTGATGCGACTGCTGTTCAGGCGGATTTCCCCTGAACTCTGAGACAATATTATCTATCTCATAAAGCTGCACATCCTCCAGATCAGTGCGCGAAATTATCGACGAACAGCACCTCACCCACTGGACAAGAAAATGGTGATGTTCCATCACATAACCGTAGATTGTCTTCCTGTCCGGATGCTGTAGCCTCTGAATAAACGGGTGTGGCGGGGAGGTGTATATTCTTTCAATGAGACGGTTCAATATCCATCTCTTCGGGTTGCCGTCGGTTTCATAGAGCTTGCTCAGCAGCGCTTCCAGATCGGTTTCAGCAGTTTCCTTATGACCGGCATACCTCTTAAGCCACATGGCATGCTCGCCGTCAGCCTGTTTCGCATTAGCCAGCATGTGTGAGGCTACACCGGCAAATTCTGCGCCTTCAGTCCATTCAGTCTTTTCAAGACATACAGGGCATTTCACGGAAAGATAAATGTAAAATTTCTATTAGGCCATTGCGGCATTCAAAATTGTGTGAAATCGCAGCACTTTCTGTCACAGAATTTGCTCCGCAGGCGATGGGCCCTGTAAGCGACCGGCAGTTTGATGGGCATCTTCTCTCTTTTCTTCTTCGAAATGCGGAAGAGGAGATGTGTTTATGTGCATCACGAGCCGGCACATGCAGGAGCGCGGGTGAATTGCCTTGACGGACAGGGACAGTGAAGTCGCTGACGATGGTCTGGACCGCGTAAAGACAGATCGCGCGGTTACGTTTGAAGAGCACTTCCTTGCAGCTTATCTCGTCGGCATGGAGGGCTGCGACGCCGTTCTACACAATGTGGGGCATTTCGAGAGAAAACATCCGGATATTGCGGCGGTGGGCTTTTCATCCACAACGCACAGGTATGTCGGTTGCGACGTGCTGGAATGGATAGATACAGGGTGGCCCGCGGAAATGAACCATGCGAAAGTCCTTCCGAAACTGCAGGAAAGGGTGAAACTGTTCCGGGAAATGATCCCGGTTATGGATTTGCTCAGGAACGGTCCGAGAGGTTCGCAACCGCAATCGTGTTACATCTTCTTCAGTTTCTCCCTCCCTTCCAGGAGAATTCAATTGGTACTTCCGTCCCTCGAACAGGAAAATGGAGTTCGTGTTTTCGGCACAAACAAGGTCAAAGAACTGGCACGGACTCTTGCAGATTACTTTGCATCCACTGATGTGCTCCACGACAATCATTTCGCCCGGACTGTACAGTTGCTTGCGGATGAAAAACGTAGAGCCCGTGGGGAATGAGCACTCGGCTTAAACGAATTTCATTTAATGCCAGTAATGCCCACAGTGAAAAGGAAGAGTGGACATACCGTGAATGTTTTCGCAAAAAACAGGCAGGAAGACCCCTCAATTCATTGAGGGGATGAAATCTGACAGTGACCCTACCGGATTTTCATCGGTGTTCCGGCTGCTTCACAACCGCTGCAAAGGCTGCGCGCTGCAGTCACACATGTAATCGCCGCGCCGGTTGCCGATAGTGTCCTGATTGCAGTACAGTAGGCACAGAAGTCTTGAGGCTTTTGGGATATCAGGGAAACGCTGACAGGGCTTCCGATCGCACAATAAAATATACAGGCATTTCCATACCTGGCGGTATGAAGTGGGTAACCAGAGAGAAGGCCAAGGTTGACAGAATAGCATGCCCCTGGGTGATTAAGAGATTTGTAGACAGGGATGCCGAATTCATTTTTGTTCCGAAGGAGAAAATAGCGGAAACTGCCGCGAAGGAAAAAGCTATTCCGTTTGATGCGCCAGGCGTGGAACTGACGCACTACGAGGAAGGCGGAAAGGAGTATGTAAGTTTCGATGCCATCATAAAAAAGTACGGGCTCAAGGATCAGGCATTGCTTGAACTTGCCAGGATTGTCAGGGGCGCGGATGCGGACATACCTGATGCCCCGCCGGAATCGGCTGGTCTGGAAGCAGCTGCGCTCGGTTTCAGGGACATCGCATCCAACGATCATGAGAATATGAGACTGCAATTCCCGTTCTATGATGCAATGTACAGATACTGTCAGCTCAGACTGAGCAAGAAGGCAGAGCTGGAACACGCAAAGTAGTCCTTGGCAATTGCCCCATACTTGAGTGATCTGTTTCTCACGAATCGAAGGAAGTGGCATTAGATGCTGAAAAAGCTGAAGGACATTGATTTACCCGGAAAGGGAGAAGGCGAATACGACCACGGAGACGTTCATCTGCATTCAGGACGGGTGTTCGTTGCCAACACAGCTGCCGGCACGGTCGAAGTCGTAGACGGCATCGGCCTCAAACACATTGGGACGGTGGAATCCTGTCCTGAGGCAAGCGGTGTCCTGTGCGCCGCAGGTGAAGAGATGGTGTTCGCAGCAGCCAGAGCAACGGGAAAGGTGCTCGTGATAGAACCGAATTCACTCGGAACCATTCGTATTCTTGATGCAGGCAGCAGTCCGAACGGCATCGCATGGGACAGTGTGAGAAAGAACGTTGCAGTCGCAGATGTGAAAGATAACATCCTGCGCCTGTTCAATCCGGGCGGGAGTTCTCCGATATCCACATTCAGCCTCCCCGGCAGACCAAGATGGTGTGCGTACGACGTGCAGAGGGACAGGTTTCTCGTAAACATCAGAGAGCCTGCGGGAGTGTGTGTGGTTAAAACAGGAACGGACGCTCAGTTAACACAGTCTGCGTTCATAGGCATTTCCGGAAAGGGACCGCATGGACTTGCAATAGACGCCACGTCAAACCGCGGTTTTGTTGCCTGCGATTCTGCGGAGCTCGTCACGTTTGACCTCCGTTCCGGTGTAGAGGAGGCAAAGATTGAGATAGCTGGCGCGCCCGATGTCGTCTGGTTCAATCCTGAGAACAGAGAGCTCTACTGTGCAATCGGGGACGAGGGCATGATTCAGGTTATTGACACGGCAGGAGTGAAGATTGTACAGGAACTGAAGACTGAAAGGGGTGCACACACATTCGCGTTTGATGAGAGGAGACAGAAACTCTATGCTTTCCTTCCGTCGAGCTGCAAGGCGAGAGTCTTCTGCCACTGAGACGCGCGATGGAACAGCTTGATGCGGTTCCAGAAAGGTCCATGCAGATTCATTCACAGGGGTCGATTCAGACTGATGCCTCTGCATTTTGTGAAACAATATCATCGGAACAAGAGCGCTTAAGCGACAAAAACGTGCAGGTGACGCAACTGTGGAAAACAGCTTTCTGCCCGCCAAATGCAGGTTATGGCACAGTGCTATTTGCAGTGATAAGAGCCTCTTTATGCAGATTATCAAATAATAAATCACTGTACTATTCCCGGCAAACGAAAATAGAACCGAAGCCGTGATACGAATACCGCAAGAATTATCAGCAATTTCGGACATACAGTTAGGATGCTGTTATCGCCAGTTTGGCCTTTCACGAAAACAACATCTGCAGCGATGCGACTGAGGGGAAGAGACAGATTCGCAGTCGTTGCAGTGTCGGCTGCTATTGCCTATGGCCTCATTTGGTCCCTGATATCAATAGCCAAACTGGATACGTACCACGCGACCGTTTACGACCTCGGCGTCAGTTCATATCTGCTGTGGTCTGTGTTCCACGGCCACTTTGTAATGGTGCCTGAAAAGGCAATATACCTGCTGCTGGCGCCTTTCTACTACATTTATCCCAGTCAGGCTGCACTGCTCACGTTTCAGAGCTTCTGGATAGGCGCAGGGGCGGTGCCCATATACCTCATGGCAAAGAGGTTCCTGCGCGGCAGGGAAGCTCTGACGGTCGCCCTGGGCTACCTGCTGTATTTTCCGATTGCAGGCATCAACTGGTTCGATTTTCATTTCATGGCACTCTTTCCCACATTGTTTTTCACCGGCCTCTACTTCCGCATGAGCGGGCGGGCATGGCCCTCTGCAATTTTTCTGGGACTGTCGTGCACGACCGATGCTCTTGCACCGGTCGTGGTCGCTCTTGCCGGCTGCATTCTCATATACGATGATCGCAGGCTCAATTGTGGAAGGGTTCCGGTATTTCCGAGAGACAACGACCGCATTTCTATGCGATTCGATGCTGCTTTGGCAGCACTCCCCGTGCTCTTCCTCTCCGGTGTGGTGGTGATATTCGGCCCCGATACTCTGCTAAAATATGTGCCGTTCAGACTGACGCTTTATGCTGCTGCTTCCGCGCTCTCGTATGACTTGTCATGGAAACTGTTTTTTCTTGCATTGCCCATTTTGCCCTTAATCGTTTTTGCAAGGAAAAGTTCTGTGCTTATGCTGCTCTCTGTGCCGTACAGCCTGTTCGCGCTCTTCAGCACGGATCTGAACAATTTCACACCATACTACTATCAGTACGCCGCGATGTATGCCCCGGGATACCTGCTTGCCGCAATCCTCGGCATGACGAAAATGAAGGGTAAGACAATAAGCGTTTCGACAAAGAGGAAAATCAGTGTGAAGCCTGCATCGCTCTTCATAACTCTCATTCTGGTGTCTGGAGCCTTCCTGCTCCCCTACAGCCCTGCAAATGCATATCTGCCGAAACCGCCGGATGGGAATTACCTGTTTCTGCACAATGTAATGCCCGGCGCCGTGGACAACGAGCTTTCGGAGATGATTTCGCTCATCCCGCGCAACGCATCGGTGCTGATGCAGAACAATATGCCCTCGCTCGCGCAGAGAGCGAATTCCACCATACCCGGCGTGTACAGGGGAAATTATCTGCCCGACTATGTCATCACCGACCCGCATTCGAGATTCTTCTACGTCAACATTAACGGCAGCACTGAGGGTGATATGTTGTACTGGGTGAATACCCTCTTTTCCACAGGCATGTATGGAATAATGGCCGAAGCAGGAAACTGCATACTGCTTGCCAAGGGCTACACAGGTGCCATACGATATTTCGTACCATATAGCGCAAAACAATCGATGCAGATTGGACATGGAGGCGATCCCATTTTTCGGTTGTGCCTGGCAAATGGCCTGTACGAGTTGAACCTGTCGGGCCCCAGTTCTGCAACACTGTTTATCCGCATGTACGGCAGAACATTGATTGCCAACACTACAGGAACATCTGAATTGAGCAATGGTGTATCAGTCGTAGTATCCACTGATATCGGAAGCGTGTATTCGTTTGTCTCTGTTGCCGTCGGGCATGTTTCGTCAAATACATCCTGTGTCATTTCACTGACACAGTCTTCCTGGCTGCAGAATCGACAGACCTGACTGCATAACACGCGCCTTGCCTTCTCGCAATGCCACCGCGTGTTGAATCAAAATGACGGCGGCTTCATTTTCATAGCGGGTGCGATGAAGCTCAACGCGAGAGTGAGGAAAATCGGTATGGTCGCGAATCCGGCGTACAGGGCGGGGAAGAAAGCGTAGCCATAAGCATAATTTATTGAAGTCAGCGCCAGCGAGAGAATTCCCGCCGCATAAATCGCAATTCTGTGCTTCCAGAGTAACTGAGCGCCGCGCCAGCTGCGGATCCTGTCCACATTCATTATCGAAATTGTGTCACCACCGTCAGATCATGGTGCTTCACAAATGTCCCTTGCAAATCGTGCAGCAAACAGTTTTATCACCGGTTACCGGAGAGAACTCCAGTGCGTCCATACCTTATGAAATCTCCTGACTATTTGACCGTTCATCGCTTCCTGCCTTGCTACGCCCCGATAGGCGCCTGAACAACAGGGACATCTTTGAAGCAATGGCTCTAAATGTTCTGTCAACCACGTATAGCGCCAGAATTTCTGGTCCGTACCTGGTGCCAAGATTCATGCCGATGCTCGATACTGCTCCCAGGCTGTGGATGCTTCTCAACTCGTGTATCAGCGTGCCAAGTGCAGCAATAGCCTGTGACACTATTAAAGACAGCAAGTACACTTTATCACTCTGTTTCCAGGCGTTCGTTTCTGTATCCGCTGGCACGATGTCTGTCCATCGTGCTAATCGAGTTCAATGCGTGTTTGAAAGTCATCCCATCACACCTTCAGGTGCCCGTCGTACAACGCTTGCTAAATATAGTTTCTGAAATTGGGGCTGTGTTGAATTTCCACATCCTCACTTGAATAACGAAAACTGCCGACTATGCACAGACAGGTTGTCTATCAGAGACCATACACAATTCGCCTGTTGGAGTATCCTGATGCGCTTGATATATCATACTGTCCGGATTGCTGAATACAGAGGCTAAATCCAGCCATATCTGCGGAATGCGCCGACGAGGATCAGTCCGACTGCAGTCATGATGATGATCATGATATAGAAACCATAGGGAGACGAACTCCCCGGCACGTTGTATCCGTGGGTGAAATTCATGCCGTATATGCCGGCGAGAAGCGCGAGCGGCAGGAAGATGGTAGCGACAATCGTCAGTACTTTGATGATGTTGTCTGTGAGAGCCGAACGCAGGCTGAAGTACAGGTCGCGAACGTCATTTACGCGCGCCACATAAGAGTCGACGAGTTCGACAAGCTGGAAGGAGTGATCGTGAACATCCCTGAAATTGCGGAGTGTTTCGTTCCTGACATAGGGGATTGAACCACGCATAATCTGTCCGAGAGCATCCCTCTCCTGCGAAAGAACTGTCCTCAGTGCTATCAGCCGTGCTCTTATCCTGGAAAGCGAGAGCATAAGCTCCTTGACGTCCTCCAGTCCTCTTTTCCTGAAGTTAATGAATTTCTCGGCCTCATCTGACAGCGCATAAATATCGTCTTCCACCGCTGTCAGTGAATCAATGAATGCGTCGGTGGCAAAGTCAATTATCATGTAATAGACAAGGTCGCTTGCCGGAGTTGGCGAAAGAGGCGACAGCCCCCTGTTTGCCACGGCATCCATAACGCTTTTGATTGTATCGGAAGGACCGCGATGTATGGTGACTATCCACGTGTCTGAAAATAGAGCAAAAATTTCAGAAAAAACAGAAGCAGGGGGGGTTTCGGAGGACGCCAGCGGCGACTTGACCGTGCAGAATGTGTACTCTCTGTAATCTTCAACCTTCACACGCTGGCCGCCTTTCCGGATGTCCTCGGCAGAATACTGATCTAGATGGAATTTTGACGATAGCCACTCCAGCAGACTTTCGTCGATGACGTCGCAATCAATCCAGACGATTGATCCCTTGACACTGCTGGTGTCAACGTCCGTGACATTTTCGAATGACTGTTTCGTCGAACGGTCTGGAGAGATGACTGTCCTGGTTATCAAGGCGACTTATGAATCGGAATGCCGTTAATCTAATTATTGGCATTGTCAGTGAGCAATGTTAATTGCATGGCTTCAGAAATACAGCAAGAGCTGATGGGATGAAATATCCGGATTGGGACTCAACCTGCGCGGTGACCTCGTGGAGTGCGCAACGCCATCCGAGATCGCTTCCAGATTGCATTTCTGTCACCCCAGGGGAATAACTAAATATCCTTCCTGCCGTGATATTGACAATGATGGATATCTCCAGGGATGAAGTCAGGAAAATAATAGACTTCCTCAGGGAAAACCCCGATATGGCCAGAGAGTTCGGAGTGGTAATAAACCCTGCACTAGGGGACAGAATTGACTCATTCGAGAGGACAATGGAGAAGTTTTTTGAAGAGGCAAATGCGCGATTCCTTGAGCTTGACGGCAAGTTCGATGCACTCATCAAAGAAATGCATGAGGGTTTTGAAGCTGTCAACAGGCGTCTTGATGCCCATGAATCGAGACTCGAGGAACACGACAGGAAATTCGATCAAGTCATCAAAGAAATGCATGAGGGTTTTGAAGCTGTCAACAGGCGTCTTGATGCCCATGAATCGAGACTCGAGGAACACGACAGGAAATTCGATCAAGTCATCAAAGAAATGCATGAGGGTTTTGAAGCTGTCAACAGGCGTCTTGATGCCCATGAATCGAGACTTGAGGAACATGACAGGAAGTTCGATGAACTTATCAGGAAAATGGATGATGGATTCGCCGCAGCCAACAAGAAGTTTGAGGAACACGACAGGAAGTTCGATGAACTTATCAGGAAAATGGATGATGGATTCGCCGCAGCCAACAAGAAGTTTGAGGAACACGACAGGAAGTTCGAGGCACTGATAAGCAAGATGGACGAAGGTTTCTCCATTGCCAGCAAGGAACGGAGCGCACTCGGCAATACCCTCGGCAGACTCCTGGAGGACAGAGTAAGGGACAGAACAGAAGACTATGCAGAGAGAGTTGGCTGGAAGATATCGACGAGGATTG